>JBCBQE010000099.1:0-12203 GCA_039820385.1 Cyanobacteria bacterium J06635_10 | reverse complement strand
TTAAGAAAACAGGTAATATATGGCAAGTTACTATACAACAATCGGTAACCAATATCCACCCCTAGGGTACCCTTCATCCATTTAAATTTATAAACTTATAACTCATAACTGCTAACTCTTCTCATCTAATTACAGAAATTTAAGATAAAAACAACTATTTACTGCTTAAGAGTGACTTGAAAATTGAGCAAAAAAGGCAAAATTTACAGACAGATAAGCTGTTACTGCCTCTTGCTTCAACCAAAATGAGAATTGCTTACGTTCACTTTTACGTAGAAGATGCCAAAATTTGGCATGATTGGTTTGTAGATCATCTTAGTTTTCAAACATTAGATGATTATGCTCTTACCCCTAGTTTCCCCGGTAGAGGAGATAAAGCTTCTCATACCCATACCGAAGTAGTTAAAAGCGGTTCAGTTTACTTTGTGCTCTCTTCACCAATATCATCCACTAGCCCAGTAGCACAATATCTACACCAACATCCCCCTGGAGTTGTAGATGTCGCCTTTGAAGTAGAAAATTTGTCCGCGATAATTACCCAAGCGAAAGCTTATGGAGCAAAAATTATACAACCCCCCCAGCAATGTCAAAAAGATAAACTTGACATCAAGCAAGCTAAAATTATTGCTTGGGGGGGAGTTTGCCATACACTACTGGAAAAACAATTAAGCGGAAAAACCATAGAAAATTATTCCTCCTCCACTCCCATCCAAGGAATAGATCATATCGTGTTAAATGTGCCACTGGGTGATTTAAAGCCTGCTGTTGCTTGGTACCAGAATATTCTCGGTTTTCAACCCCAGCAGATATTCAATATTCAAACTCCTCTTTCTGCATTGCACAGCCAAGTAATGGTTTCTCCCGATGGCAGCATACAATTGCCAATTAATTCTCCAGCAACTCCCAATTCCCAAATTCAAGAATTTCTCAACGCTAACCGAGGAGCCGGAATTCAGCATATCGCCTTACAAACTAGCGATATCATTAGTCACATCGCTCAATTCCGCAACCGTGGTGTATGCTTTCTCCCTATTTCTCAAAGCTACTATACCAACTTACAACAGCAAAAAAATTTACCTCTCAAGCCAAATGAACTCAAAAATATCGCCAAACAGAAAATTTTGGTAGATTGGAAAGAGGATTTTCCTAGTGCGCTACTTTTACAAATTTTTACACAGCCTATTTTCCCTCAGCCTACCTTTTTCTTTGAGTTTATCGAGCGTCGAGAATGCGCTCGAGGTTTCGGAGAAGGAAATTTTCGTGCTCTATTTGAAGCAATGGAACTTGAACAAATTAAACGCGGAAGTTTACAAATAGGGAGTGAGGGAGTTAGATAAATTTAAGTTCCTTTAGTGTGTGGTGCATTCTGATGAGTTTAAGAACAGGCGCTCATTAGAATGCATCAATACAAATTGATAAATTTTTATCGCTCAATACTCATTTCTTTAGTTGTGAGTTTATCTATAAAAGTTAATCAACAAATTTAAATTTACCTACAACGAAAACAAGTACTACAAGTTTAGTAGAACACAAACTATTCTCAAAAGGGCGATTTATTTAACCTATTGTCTATATGGTGACTTATTAAATATTCACAATCGGAAGATGCTAATAATTGCGATAATAAATGTAAAGAAACTTTATATTTATTTGCAATGATAAGACTTATTACAGATTTTGATGGACCAATTAGCGATGTTTCCGAACGTTATTACCAAGTGTATTTACTGTGTTTAGAAAAAAACCGTCGTCAAGATCAACAAATACGGGTACTTTCCAAAGAAGAATTTTGGCAGCTAAAACGTGCGCGTACTCCAGAAAAAGAAATAGGTATTATATCCGGTTTGGAATCAACACAATCAGAAGATTTTGCTCAATTGCGCAAGCTTACTGTACATACACAGCCTTACTTCGAGTATGATACCTTGCTCCCAGGTGCTATAGAAGCTCTACAAAAAGTTCAACAAGCCCGAATTGATTTAGTAGTAATGACTATGCGTCGAGTACGGGAATTAGAATACGCTTTACAAAAATTTAATCTATACCAATTTTTCCCCGAAAATCGACGTTATTGCCTTAGTAATGATTACGTTAAAACTCGTGATATTGAGGATAAACCCCTACTAATGGCACGGGCATCAAAAGAATTGCCCCCCGCAGAAGATACATGGATGGTTGGGGATACAGAAGCAGATATCGCTGCAGCGAAAAAACATGGTGTAAAGTCAATAGCTGTGGAATCTGGCATTCGCGATCGCGCTCAACTCGAAGCCTATCATCCCGATTTTTTTGTCAAAAATATAACAGAAGCAGTTGATTTTATACTTAATAGTTCGACCTAATTGATGGGTACAAAAAAAGACATCAAAAAATGGGTCTAAGGGAATTAATAGTTATTAACCACTCAGAACTGCTTATTCCCTATTCCCTATTTTCCGGGCGTTAAACTTACTTAAGAAAACTACAGATTAGCCACAATATGATAAAAGTGACCACGCTGGCCAATTGATTAGTTGTAAAATTAGCCGATGGTAATTGTTCTACAAGGGGACTAGCAATAAGACCTCCAACAACTAAACCAACTATCAAACCAACTAAAGTCAATAAAACGGCTCTACCGAATCTACTTTCTTTGCGATTGAGGAAATAAATACTTACTCCTACACCGAGTACCAACATTAACTGTAAGATCTGGTCTCCTTGAGTTCTATAAAACAAGCTGTTGGCACTCAAACCAAGATACCAAACTCCTGGCACTACTACATCAAGAGCACTAGGCTTATCTAGCATCCGTTGCAGCCATGGGGGTGACTGCTTCTTCGGTACTGGATTTTCTAAAGGCGGTACCTGTTCTCTGCGTTCGGGGAAGCGGATGCGTTCGGGTACTTTAATTTTACCTTCTTGACGCATGCGCAAGCGGTCCATCAGTACGGCATCATAAGCCACTTCAATCATTTCAAGACGTTTGTTGTCGCCACTATATTCTTCTACTAGGCGATTGCGAGTATCTTGAATTTCTTCAAAGCTAGCGTCTTCTGATACCCCAAGTTTTTCGTAGGGATTTTGGTCGCTCATGGGAGTTAATTACTTTAGGCTCAGTCGGCAGCAGTTTGTTGTTTAATAAAAACTATTTTATGATTTATTCTGGTAGAAACCAATATAATCGCTATCGATTTTGATAGTCTTACCCAAATAAAAGTATGATATGAACGTGCGACGACGCAAGTAATATTCACTAATAGTAACTTTAACATATCGCAATAACTCAGTGTATCCCCTCATGCCGTTGAACAATTAGGGCTTTACTCTGGAATTTGAAATAAGAACACAAAAAGTGGGCATCTTTTATGAAAAAATTAAACTTTGTGTTTTATATAAAGCAGTCGTATTTCTCCGGAGGAAGATTTTAATCTATAAACCTCCTTCTTCGTGACCGTGCCGTTTAACCGCATATAGATTTAAAATTGAAGCGTTTAATTGCTCTGTAACTTGAAGTAAACAATTTTCTTGTTTGCCCAACAACAGGCAAAGTCGCAAAAAGGGAGCATTTATCTATAATTGATTGTTAGATACTCCTGTGAACGAAGAAGAACATTGCTGCTTTATTCTCAGGGTTGCATAAAAGAAGAAATTTACGCTCTCCGGCCTGTGCGGCCAACAGTATTACAAAGCGTATGTCTTTGGAAGAACCGGTTAGGAGAGCTTTAGCCTTGTAGATTATTATTGCCCAAAAGCGGATATCCGCGCTTAAAGGGCGCAATCCGCCTGTAAATCCTATGAATTTTTTGCAAAGTGATGGTCATGGCTCCTGCTGCCAAGATTCTTGTAGTTGACGACGATCCAGCCGTTAGGAATTTAATCCAGCGTTTTTTGATGAAGCAGAGCTATCAAGTGGAAGCTGCCGAAGATGGCAAAACCGCCTTAGCTCTATTTGAGCAATTTAACCCAGATTTGGTAATTTTAGACGTGAATTTACCAGATGTAATCGGGTTTAATCTTTGTCAAGAAATGCAAAGTCGTAACGGTGTTTTTGTTCTCATGCTAACCAGCCGTGCGGATGAAGCCGATAAAATTCGCGGCTTTTCCAAAGGTGCTGACGACTATCTCACTAAGCCTTTCGGTTTGGGAGAGTTAGAAGTCAGAGTCGCAGCCATTCTGCGTCGCCAGCGTGTTGTAACTACAGCGGAACAAAAACGTTTGGTTTTTGAAAAGTTGATGATAGATCCCGTCAGGCGAGAAGTTTCGCTCAATAACCTCCCAGTTCCTTTAACTGCGTTGGAATTTGACTTATTACATTTCTTAGCCAGCCATCCTGGTAGAGTTTGGCGACGTGCCGAACTTATCCAAGAAGTATGGGACTATGAATATGTTGGCGATCAAAGAGTTGTAGACGTACATATCGGTCAAATTCGTAAAAAAATTGAAGCTGATGCTGCCCAGCCTGCTTTGATTCAGACAGTGCGTGGTGTTGGCTACAAATTTGAATGTCCTGCTCCAGCCCAACAGCCTGAGAAAGTTTAATATAACGGGAGGTTAAACCTCCTTTTACGCATTCTCAGGAAAGCCGGAAGTTGTTTCAAGATTTACACTCATAGCTTAAAGTAAGTCCTGTTCATGAATAAATTATAAAGGCAAACCGCCCGGATGTATTCCCTTGGGAATTTGTTCAATTTATTTCATCGCTTTTATATCGGAATATTTTGATAATATCCAGACATTTTAAACAATAAGTGACATATCTTCTTAGAGACTAAATTTGCTATCTAATTAAGTTAAAAAAAATTTATCTGTTAAATCTAAATGTAAAGCTCTAGGTAGTTAGATAAATATTCTTTCAGGAGTTTATATTTTATTTATAATTATGATAAATTGTATTTTTTCCTAGTCTTATGTAAACCGTTCAATGAAGAACTTTAAATTTATAAAAAACCTTGTGATACGTTAAAATTTTGACGCTCAAATACTTGATATATACGATACAGAATTCCTAAATTATTTTAAGTCGCTTTAATTATCTGTAATATGACCTATATTTTTGATCTACTTTCTTCCTGTCTTGCGGTTTGTTAGATCGATCTTTTTTTGACCGGGAGAGAATATTTATAATTAGTCATTAAGAGGATCGCTAGTTTCGCATTGAAATCACAAAATTGTTGCAACGACAAATTCATCATTACTAATTAATGCTGGGTAAAATTTCCTTAAATTCCCCCAGGCAGGCTTTAAAACAAATTAACTGGTGCCCAAGAGCTACATTTATTCATAAAAAATGTCAGTAGCTTGAAAACTTTGCAACTAAAACTTGTAAATAATCCGAACTGGAGAAGCATTCGGAAGTAGGTACCAAGTAGTAACTAAAATGGGCTACTCAACGTTTAAGTTTCGGATGATTGCCCTCAGCGCCTTCCCTTAAAAGGAGGGTTGCTGGATACTTGCTGTGCCAATATACATTAAAACCTATCCTACACCTAAATCTCTCAAAGTGCAAAACAGGTTAATCTTAGGAGCGATTTTGACCTTTCAGAGATTCCCCTAGACTCAGATAGCGGCTATTCGATTGAACTCAAGGAAACGTAGTCCATTTTCGTTTTAACGGAGCTTATCCCTGGATAACTGGCTTGATATCATTCCTAAATATGAACAAACCCGGCTTTTTGACAAAACCGGGTTTGTTTACACCACAAATTCTTACAACTTATATAATATTGATGTCGTCTTGGGTGTTTTATTTTTTTGGCATTTCCTAATATTTATCATCTGTGAGAAATTACCATTGACACTGCTACATAAAACTTGACTAAAATTATTCAAATTTAGCCATTCAACCAAAGAAGACTGTCTTAGGGTTTGCTTCTTGCTTTAACCAAGGGAGTCGGCTCCTTATTGTCCACAAGCGTAAATTCGGGTGTAGCCCACCCTACTCGTAAAAAAATTGTTTTGAAGCTTTTAGCCATTGTTCATCCATTATTTTCGGCAAATTTAACAAATCGTGGACTCCCGTTTGACCTTTTTACAGGCAAGAACGTTTTGAATCGACTGTGGTTTACAAACCAGATCAATTAAGCCTTGGTTTTCGGCATTAATTTTAGTATATATGTACATAGCCTGTTAAGCAAAAGATGAAAACTTACTTTAATTGCAGAAGTTTAAGTAAGTTTAAAAAATAATTTCACGATTTAATCATGCTCTCCCGTTTGGAAGATGGGAGATTCTTCCAAGCCTAGACAGCGTAGCTTGAAATATCCGTACTTTTGCTGTCGGGTAACCCGGATACCCTCGTTTGCCGTCAAGGGCGGAATAATATTTCCGACTAACTCGCCGATTCGAGATTTGGGCGTATACTTCCCGAGAGTCCCACGCTCACGGTTTTAACGTCTTATTCTGACAAGAATAATCATACCATAATACTGGGGTATAAATGCCCTACCTTGCTCTACATCTCCCGCTTAAAAGACGGGAGTTATTAGCCTCAATTTTATAAATTTTGGCTCTAGAAAAAAATCGCGTCCGTTTTTATTCGCACCCAACTTTGATTACAAGACGCTTTAGAAGTTAACTGCCTTCGATTTACGTGCCATTCTTGACCATTATGCTAGGAATTATGAAATAACGTTTCTAAATAAACGCGAGCTGCACGACGATCGCTATCTCCATTTTGGAGTAGAAACAAAGACAGAGCGGCAGTGAGTACTCGATCTTGGTTCCAATCTGGATGAGTTTCTAAGTAATTCTTCAAAGATTCGTGAAGTGTTTCGGGGATTTCTGCTGCGAGGCTAACTGTGGCGTTCATAATTCTTCTCCTATAAATCGGGCTATCAACGTGGAGTTCTGGCAGAGGAAAACCTTTATGGTGAACATACAAAGTTTAATAGAGATGCTCTATAAAGGCATTGGTAAACTGTTATATTGCTACATCTACACCCTTAGTTGATAAAAAAACTTGTCGCATCATTTTGCGCTAAAGAGGGGTAGGTTTGTCAATGCTGCGAAATGTTACAAAGACCATTATAAAATTCGATTGTCTACGCAACAATCAAGCTTAGATGTATTTTATTGTTACAATACTTAATAATAACTCAGTCTTTGTAAATTCTGATTGCTTGGAAAAAAAATCCCCAGCAATATGTCCTAAAGCCTATTCAAAGGTAAAAAACCTGTGGAAAACTTCTAAGGTGTCTGTGGAAATCGTGTGGAATTGGTGAGGAAAATTCCAGTTAATGATAAGAATTACAAAAAAATTATCCGCTAGTTGTTTTTTGCCCATGAAATCCTTTCTCCGCAAGCAATTACTGATCGTTGATACTGAGTAATTGCTTAAGTAAAGGATTTTAACTATCGACCTTACTACTAAGTGAACTGGATACGAGTTTACTTAGATTTATGAACTCTTTGGATAATTCTTCTCCTAGGTTGTTCAAATTTGAATCATGCTTTGAAGTACTCGATCGTATTCAATTGAGATACAGTTATCCTCTGATACTTAAAAAGGCAAGTAAGGATTCTTAACCCGTTTTTTTACGGAAGTTGCAATCAAATCTTCGTACAAAGGAGATTTCATCGCTTGTTGAACTGCTGTGTTTTCCGTCACTTGCTATTGCTTCAACTCTAAAGGAGAGAACGCAATAGTTGTATTAAGTAGCCTGGATCGGAAGGATTCCGCACTTAATTTTTCGTTAATATCGCTCCAAGATTGGCACAATTTATGATAATATTTCATAAAATGGGAATATTAACAATTTTTTTTCACTGCTTATACTCCCATTTTATAATTTTATCACCAAACCTCGTTGTGCATAGACTTTTCTTAATTCTTCTTAAAAGTGTTCTTAAATAGGAAAATAAAAAATTATTAAATTAATTGTAAATTTAAGTTTTTACTCCCCTTGCTGAGTGGAAGATTATCTAACTGATAGAGTCCGGGAGTGAAGGGTTCCCATAAGAATTTTTTTCTTCCAAAAAAATCTAATGGGTGCCCGTGAGGGAGAAATTCTTCTAAGGTAATTGATTAGTGCGATCGGATTAAGTTTGATTTTATATCAAATGTGGAAGCGCAATTAGTGATATGATAGCCAAATATAATAGGGTTGTAGTGTGTGAAAATATTTTGAGCTATATTCCAATTATTTAAAAGTTATCATAATTAATAATCCCATAAAATTGTAGCTAACTGAATAAATTTTTCCGGTGAGAAGAAATCAAATAATTTGCGCACAAAAATATATGGAAAGCGGGGATAGACTGACATCATTGAAAACATCTAGGGTATCCCCGCCTTAGGTATAGCGTTTGAAGTAGTTTTGAATCACTTAGTAACGCATGATTCAAAAGCGAGAAGTAAAAAATTATTTGCGTCGCTGTTGCAACTTGCGATAAACAGATTTTAAATCAACATTATGATGAGCCAAAGCGACCAAAGTATGGTAAAGCAAATCTGCAACTTCACCAGTTATAGCGTCTGGATTATCGTCCTTGCAAGCCATAACAACCTCAGCCGATTCCTCGCCAATCTTTTTTAAAATCTGATTATCGCCACCGTTTAACAACTTGCAAGTGTAGGAATCCTCGGTGGGATTATCGCGTCGCTTGCATATAATGTCAAATAATTGTGACAAAGTATCGGCAGGGGGTGGGAGAACTTTGCTATCAAATTGATGGAAGCAACTTCTTTGACCAGTGTGACAAGCAATATCTCCCAATTGTTCTACAGCAATTAAAAGAGCATCACTATCGCAGTCGTAGCGGATACTACGGACGTGCTGAATATGTCCACTTGTCGCACCCTTGTGCCACAATTCTTGACGGGAACGGCTCCAAAACCAAGTTTCACCAGATTCCAAAGTCTTTGTTAAGGATTCTTGGTTCATCCACGCCATCATTAAAACAGTGCCATCTAAATAATCTTGGACTATAGCTGGCACCAAGCCTCGTTCGTCGTAGCGAATTTTGTCAACGGGGATGCAGTTTTGCGAATCTGTTACAGAAAAAAACATACCAGCTAGATACCGCCCTTTAATAAGAATGATTCATAAATTCACGATATCATTCTGTATGGTGTATCTTAATGGGATGTTTCCTCTATGCGAACTAAATTCCTTAAATGATCGCGTTTCTTTGCATAGCTGAGTGCATTTTCAATGCGCTTAAAGCTACTTGATGAGCCTTGGGAGCTTCACCGTACCAATGAATAGCCGAGTTAAAAGCCGCCCGATAAACATCCTGATAGGCCTGTGAGTAGCGATTGCGAATCTCCAAAGGCAAATCCTGATTTGACTTGTATAACATATTGTTATTTTCCTGGTTCAGCTAGTTCAGCTAATTTACTACGATATAAGTTTGAAGCAGTATTAGCCCCTATCCAAAGATAGACCTTATTAATTACACTCTAGGAGACAATCTTGGTAAATACAACGATTAAAACTACCAAATCACAAGAAATTTTCGCTGCGGCTCAAAGCTTAATGCCGGGAGGCGTAAATTCTCCCGTCCGCGCTTTTAAGTCTGTAGGCGGACAACCAATAGTTTTTGACAAGGTAAAAGGCGCGTATATTTGGGATGTAGATGGCAATGAGTACGTGGACTATGTCGGAACCTGGGGCCCGGCAATTTGCGGTCATGCCAATCCTGAAGTCATAGCCGCACTCCATGAAGCTCTTGAAAAAGGTACTAGCTTCGGTGCTCCTTGTGCATTGGAGAATGTTTTAGCGTCCATGGTTATTGATGCCGTCCCCAGTATTGAAATGGTAAGATTTGTTAACTCTGGGACAGAAGCCTGCATGGCTGTGCTAAGGCTAATGCGAGCTTTTACCAAACGAGACAAAGTGATCAAATTTGAAGGCTGTTACCACGGCCATGCCGATATGTTTCTGGTAAAAGCGGGTTCTGGAGTCGCGACTTTGGGTTTACCCGACTCTCCAGGGGTTCCGAAGTCAGTAACCGGCGACACTCTAACCGCACCTTTCAATGACCTAGAAGCGGTAAAAGTGCTATTTGAAGAAAACCGCGACCAAATTGCTGGAGTAATTTTAGAACCAGTGGTAGGGAATGCTGGCTTTATTCCTCCCGATGCTGGATTTTTGGAAGGATTGCGCGAAATCACTCAAGAACATGGCGCATTATTAGTATTCGATGAAGTGATGACAGGCTTCCGTATCTCCTATGGTGGGGCACAAGAAAAATTTGGCGTTACTCCCGACTTAACCACCTTGGGTAAAATTATCGGCGGTGGCTTGCCTGTAGGAGCCTACGGTGGTCGTCGAGATATCATGTCTATGGTCGCACCCGCAGGACCAATGTATCAAGCCGGAACCCTCAGCGGTAATCCTCTGGCGATGACTGCCGGTATTAAGACATTGGAATTGCTGCAAAAACCGGGTACTTACGATTACTTAGAAAAAGTCACCAAAAAGTTAGTGGATGGCTTATTGCAAATTGCTAGCGAAACTGGTCATGCTGCTTGTGGCGGTAATATTAGCGGCATGTTTGGTATGTTCTTTACAAATGGTCCCGTTCATAGCTATGAAGATGCGAAAAACTCTGATACCTCTAAATTTGGACGTTACCATCGTGGGATGTTAGAACATGGTATCTATCTAGCACCTTCTCAATTTGAAGCTGGATTTACCTCCATTGCTCATACCGAAGAGGATATTGAGCGAACCTTACAAGCTGCACGGGATGTAATGTCCGGCTTGTAAGAATTAACCACAGCCCAATTTTTACGTTTTTTATCAATCCCGTCTCATCTTAAAAGGGCGGGATTGATAATTTTGAGAAAAATTCAACTCCATTAATTACAAGAGCAACCACTATGTCCGCAACCTTTTATGGTTTTATGGCCTTCAGCACAAGCCTCAGAACAATAGTATTTACCGTCGCTCTTAACTGAATTTTCGACTTTAATAATACACAAACATTTATCACAAGCACATTTCATTAAATCGACACCTACTACCATTTTTCCTTAGCCTCCGAAAAATACGTTTGATAAATATCATATGAAATATGAACATGTATTCATGTATTTGTTTACATAAATTCAAATAGTGCATAGCTATCTTATGCTGTCATGAAGTGCCAACGCATCCGATCAAATTTTGAACTCAATTTTGCATAAAAACTTAAAAAAGTTCCTACACCAGTAGTTATAGAAACTTTTTATTACTCTTAACTTAGAGGATTTCAATAATTTTACGTGCTGTTTAGGGGCAATTAAGATAAAGTTCCGACTCCCAAAATAACTTTATTTTTTGACAATATATTTAACATTCTTGAAAATTAACCAATTTAAGGTTCTATGGTCAACTTGTTTGATTCTGGCATCCCAATCAGGGTTATTACCTCTATCAGCTTCAAGATCAATAACTGTGCTTCTACCAAAACCAGTTTCAGTTTTTTTTAGATAACCTGTCAGAATTCTTTCTTGCCCTCTATAAGCATTTTTTACAATCTTTTTTAGTTCTTTTGTAGAAATATTTTTACCTTCATTAGCTGATTCAATCGCTTCATTAATAGCATTGGCACTAGGTTGTTTATTAAAAGAGACAGTGAATACGGTATCACCTACTTTAGTCAATTGTTCTATTAACTCAGTTCTTGTTACTTGTAATTCCTGATTATACTGGTGAGCAGAATAAATACCCTCTTCAAGAATCTCTTTTCCAATACTAAACTGAAAGCTTCTTTCATTTTCTACTTCAATATCTGAGCCATTCTTGGATATGATTTTGTAGTATTGCGTTTCACTTATAAACTGTCCTATCTCTATTTCAGAAAAGCTTGATTTTTTATTATTCATTGCAATATTATTTAAGTTTTACGATCTCATTTTATTATAACTTTAGATAAATAAACCACACTTCAGGATAAATACTTAAATACAGTTTAGTCGTAATATATTTAGCGTTTTTATTTTGATTTAAATTGGAAATGTTAACACGATCTAATCTAAATTATTCGGACAAATTATTGAGCTTATTGGGGTATTGTTAGAGAATGAAGGTTTTTAACTTTTTGACATTAAAAAGACATTAGTTTTAGTCCGATAAAGAAAATAAAGCTTCGACACAAATAATTCTAGGAACTGTGTTAAGTTCTGAAACAAACAAAAATTAAATTTCTGTAAGCTATTAAGTTAATGCTTTCAGTTACCTTGGCACCAAATGAAAGAAAAGATCGGATAGCATTACGCCAGCCTGTGCATCAAG
>JBCBQE010000098.1:0-12219 GCA_039820385.1 Cyanobacteria bacterium J06635_10 | reverse complement strand
CGCATTCAAGATCGAGGTATTGGTATCCCCACTGAAAATTTGTCCAATATTTTCAACTCATTTTATCGTGGGAATAAGTGCAATTCAAACTGTACTTTTTTGTCTGGCTCTGAATATTTGAGCGCGTTTTCAAGTAAAATCAAATTCCGCATTCAAGATCGAGGTATTGGTATCCCCACTGAAAATTTGTCCAATATTTTCAACTCATTTTATCGTGGGAATAATGTTGATACAAAGCCAGGTACTGGTTTAGGACTTTCAATTGTCAAACGGTGTGTTGATTTACATCGCGGTGGAATTGGAGTCAATAGCACTATAGCACAAGGAACTATTTTTAATGTGACTTTGCCTAGATAAATATTACCATTACAATCTATTAAATTGTGTTATTCCGGTATTATCGAAGAGATCCAGAAGGCTCCTGCAATATTTTTTTGGTTCTTCCGTACTTGTGATGCTAATTAATTAGTTTAAAGGGGGGAACTCTTAACAGGGAACGGGGAATAGAGAAAAAAGACTAATTTTTGAAGGTAGTAATTCCTGAAGTTTTGCCGAGAATTTAGCGCGCCAATAATTGAAGAACCAATTTTTTACTTTGAACTGCTAACAAATTGTCGTTATCCTATTTTCGTTCTCGAAGCCAATTAACTACCGGGATTTTTCCTCGTGACAGATTTTTTTTCCATAAATCTCAATAAATAATAATTTACAATAATCTAGTACTAATGTATGGCAATTTACTAAAGTATTAAGACCTAGGTCAAGTTTAAAGTAAATCAAGCCCGCCTTATAGTCTAAGAATTATGGAAGTACTTTAATAAATAGGATATTTTGAGTAAAGCTTCCCGATCTATCTCCTGATAAATGAACAATTTACTAAACAATAACAAATATTTTAATTTGCATTTGTTACTTTCATTTATAGAGGATATTTGAAGTTTTTTACTATTTCCCTTGAGACCAAATAAATCGTCTAGAGTAATTGTAAATTTACTGCAAAAGTTGTACATTGAAATCAGAATTGGTAGATGTCATTCACCTGAGTAATTAACCTGCTTGAATTTCAGTATTACCGTTACGAATAGACCATGCTAGCTCTAGCAATTTAGTCCAGCGTTTTTGTAGTTGTTTTGGAGTACACTTGAGCGCTTTTGCAATTGCTTGGTCGTTTTGTTTCGCGCTTTTCAACTGCAACATTTGACGTTGTTGTTCGGAAAGTTGTGCAACAAAAGCTTCCCACTGAATCGAAGACATTCCTAGCTTTTGTTCCAAACTTGCACCCAACCACTGGTGTACTAATTGCCAATTATGAGTGCGTGCAAACTTTTCTACATGGTACTTAAAACGCTGTTGTAGATAATCGCGCTGACGACTAGTTAAACCTAAAATCTTGTCGATTTCTGGAGCGGAAAGATCTTGTAGTTTCAACGATAAGTAATCTACACAATCATTTTGACCTTGAGCTTGTAGATAATTCACCAACTCTGAAACAACCCGATCGCGTTCGGCTTCTTCTGCTGGATCGAAATTGGATTGTGCAACCATTTGCGATCGCACTTGTTGAACGGCGGAACTGCGTTGATAGGATTCTGCATCTTCGGATTTGGCCGATTCTAAGGCCATCTCCATATCCACTGTAGTTTCTTGAGGTAAACGACGGCTAAAGCCTTGAGCGCGGAGTATGATTAATTGTTGGTTAGCGTTGCCTGGTAGAGAAATACGACGTTTAGCATACTGTTCGGTAAATGCCATGTACTCTCCTAATTGCAAGCGAGTGCGAGGAGTGTAGTCTTGGGGTAATTCGTTTTCCCGGCGAAAGGCTTTGATAGCTTCGATATAGAATGCTTGGAGAAAATCTTCAATCAAGTTGTAACGTGCATCAAAACCTAACTGACAACCAGGAAGACTGATATGGCGGTAAACCATAGAACCAAGAGTACTATGTAATTCTACTCTACCGCGTCTAGAACCTAATTGATAATAATGCAAGCACTTTTGCAAGCGATGCCGCGATAAACTAAATAACCAAGACTTAACTTGTCCAGATTTTTGAATGCGGTAGCTTTTCTCGCAAATACGTTCTACTTCTTTCGCTATGCGTGTAGCGACTACTTGAATAGTTGCGGGGGTAGCTTTAACCTGAGATTGTAATTCTTGACATATCTGCTGAATTAAGACATTGTTAGTATCTTGTTGAACTACATTTGCAGTTTGGTTTTCAACAGCAGAGGTAGAGGAAGGTAGATTAGCGAAGTTTGTTTTCATCATTTTTTAGGAGTGGTACTGCACCGTAACTACTACGGAGTCAGTCTGGGGAGGCACTTGTAGTAAAGCTTTATCTATCAAGAGTCGCCATCAGCACTGCTCACATTTATGAATGTAAGAAATATCCGCAAGTTCCGGATATGCTGATGTGTCGCTTTCTTGGGATTTATTAAAAAGACGACTGTCACACTCTTAAGTATAAATACTCAAGTGAGCTTGAAGTATCTATTATATAAGGCTTTGCAGCTTAGTACCCCTATTCCCATATTAGCTTGATGAATGTGACAATTCGGAAATTGGAGTATCAAAATCCTGTAAAAAGAGGAAGCCAAACAGCAAGGGTATTTTAACTTGCATAAAAAATAAAGCCGTTGGATCTAAAACGCGATTTTTGTATCGCCCCTGCAGTATCGCTGATACCCAAACTTGCTTATATACTGCCTTTAATAATTCCTTAATCCTCACTCCTACATATTCTCCTAAATTTCTTATATCCAAGCCGTAGCTTCTTCCCAACCCAACCCTTGACGTACAATTGTTGGCTCTTCTTCAGTTAAATCTACAATCGTAGAAACTTGATCGCCTGGTTCTTTACCAGTATCTATAATTACATCTACTAAACTGGACATCCGGTCAAATAACTCTATTCGCGATAAGATATCAAGTTCTGTCCATGAATCTTCATCATCAATATCTGAAGGTGGGATATGGGCTGAAGTGGAGATAATGGGGTTTCCCAAAGCTTCTAATAACGCTAAACAAACGGTATTTTGTGGAACTCTAATTCCAGTAGTTTTGCGTTTTGGGTTTTGTACTAATTTCGGTACTAATTTAGTAGCGGGTAACAAAAATGTGTAAGTACCAGGAATCAGGTGCTTCATAATCCGATAAGCTGCATTACTGACAAAAGCATAGGTAGCCACATTAGAAAGAGAGGGACATAAAAATGTCAGTGGTTTTTCATTGGCAAGCTGTTTTATTTGTCGTACCCGTTGTATCGCCGACTTAACACTCAAGTCGCAACCTATGGCGTAGACTGTATCAGTAGGATAAAGCATGACTGCGCCACTTTGTAGTGCTGCTTTTATTTCTTCTATTCGACGACTTTGCGGATTATCGGGATGGATTGTCAAAATTTTTGCCATGAACGAAAAATTGGGATATTTAAACAATTGATTCAAAAGTTATGCAGATGCCCTACCTGCCGCAGGTGAGGAAAAAATTCAAAATATTTTAGAGATGGAAATGCAAGACTAACAAAATTATTTGTAATTATGAGTAAGATTGCTTATTTTCAATGTCCCACGGGAATTTCTGGTGATATGTGTTTGGGTGCTCTGGTAAGCCTGGGAGTAAGCCTTGAGTATCTAGTTGAAAATCTCAACAAGTTAGGAATTGAAAAAGAATATAAACTGTGGACTGAACTTGTTAGCCGCAACAATCAGCAAGCAACTAAAGTTCATGTAGATTTAATCAAGAATCACCACCATCACCAGCAAAATCATCATCACGGGCGACATTTGCCAGAAATTCAGGAAATTATTGAAAAAGCGGGTTTACCTCAAAGGGCTAAAGTTTGGAGCTTGAAAATATTCCAACAATTAGCAGTTGCAGAAGGTGCAGTACACGGTATTGCCCCAGAAAAGGTTCACTTCCATGAAGTCGGTGCAGTAGACGCAATTGTTGATATTGTCGGTACTTGTTTGAGTTTGGATTGGTTGGGTGTTGAGTGCAATAATGAAGGACTTCCTCTACTATACTGCTCTAAGCTGCCAACTGGTGGGGGAACTGTACGCGCAGCTCATGGAATAATGGCCGTACCCGTACCAGCGGTATTAAAATTATGGGAAATGCGTAGATGTCCCGTTTACAGCAACGGTATCGAACGGGAGTTAGTTACACCTACAGGTGCAGCAATTGTGACAACTCTTGCTAGAGAATTTGGTTCGCCACCTAATATGATTCTTGAAAAAGTCGGAATGGGCGCGGGTAATTTAGATTTACCGATACCGAATATTTTACGTATTTGGTTGGGTGAAACGGCGAAACTCGAAAAAGATGTTAATACCCGAATTACTCACAAAGGGGCTAATTGCCATGAAGAAGAGGCAAAAAAACAATCTCAAAATGAGACTAGCCCTTATTTAGAAAATATTTCGGTTCTAGAAACTCAAATAGATGATATCAGTCCTCAAGCAATTGGTTATATATTTGAAGCATTATTTGCTGTGGGTGCATTAGACATTTTTACCCAAACTATAGGTATGAAAAAATCTCGTCCGGGAATTTTATTAACTGTTATTTGTCATCCAGAAAATATCGTTGAATGTGAAGCTGTCATATTTCGTGAAACTACGACTTTAGGAATCCGTCGTTTAACTCAGCAACGTGCCGTGCTGCAAAGAGAAATTCAAGAGATCGAAACTGAATATGGCAAAGCTAGAGTAAAAGTTGCATGGACAAAAAGCGAAAAAGATAAAGCGATCGCAAACGTACATCCTGAATATGCAGACTGTGCGGAGTTAGCACAAAAACATGGCGTTTCTTTTTTAGAAATCCACAGGTTAGTATTACAAATATGGTATTTAAAAAATACAAAATAAAATTATTTGAATTCAAAATATCAGGTCTTACAGCAGATTTCAGCTTTATGAGGTACAAAAACACCCCACCCGCGCTGTCGCGCACCCTCCCCGCTTGCGGGGAGGGTTGGGGAGGGGTGTACTTCATTTACCTGCAAACTGCTGTATTTTAACTAAATCTACTCAATAAATCGGAAAAACTTTATTTAGCTTGCCCTATTAATAATTTAATCAAATAATTTTGGTTATTCAGTACATATGGCAGCTAAAAGTATTCGTAAAAAGCTTGAATTATTTACTATACAAAGGGAACAGGCTATAGAAATTAACTTGATAGTAAATACTATTTTTTATTTCCTGTTCCCTATTCCCTATTCCATTTTTTTACTATTTTGCTAGCATACTAAGCACGGATGAATCATAATTCAATTAGTCAATAATATCTTGTAATGTTCTTTCTACTGTATTACTAGCATCTTCAACAGCGCGTTGAGTACTTAATTTCGCATCTTCAACAGCGCGTTGAGTACTTAAGAAAGAATCTTCAGCTGTTGCCTGTACGTTATTGGTTAGTTCATTAATTGCATCAGAGGTATTGTCTTTAATATTTTCAATTCCTCGCTTAGTTCCTTTTGCTAAATCTTCGGCGTTATCTTGTGCTTCATCTACAGCATCTTGCACGCCATATTTAATGTTTTTACCTAAATCTTCCAGGTTTTCTTCTGTCCTATCTATTACGTTATCCGATCCGTCGATAACGTTAGCTTTAGCACTATCTACTAAAGCCTTAGCTTTCATCTTTGCTGCGGCTTCAGCACCTTTGCTCCGAGGATCTACATCACTATAGCCATTCATTCCTCCTTCATAGGTAGAATCGGGGGTTTCCGCCGTAACAGAACTACAAGCTTGAGTAACAAATAGCAATATTCCTAATGCAAAAGCAGTTACAATCTGCTTAATTTGAATGTTTTTCAATGTAGAAAATATGTTATTCATGGTTTACTCCTTTTTTTAGAGGTTCTATTGATTTACAAGCACAAAAAGAACCAAATTTTTGACTTTTAATTGATTCTTTTCAATTAACTTTCGCCTTATAATCCGGCGAGTGAATAATTTCCCATTTACATCTGTGGTTGTACAGTAAGCAACTGTTACCTTTTTGGCTAGATGCAAAGTTTAATTCTTAATTATCAAGATTACATGAAAAAAAGTAGCCTATCCTCTAGCAAAAGTCTCACTCACTAATCGTTTTAAGGATATATTTATCCTACTTTGGAGAGAGATAAGCTTAAATAATAAAAATCTAAGTAAATTGTGCCAAGTAAATATTAAATTAAACTATATATAAACATATGGTCATGAACTGACATGGCTTTTTTGTACTTAGTATGCTAAAAAGCATTCTAAAAAAGGGGAGTTTCCTCACGAGCAACTTTTAAGTTGCAATATTAAGTTTAATTAATTGTTAACTAAAACATATGGGTTTAATTCCCCACCGTCACAGGGTTCCCTTAAAAGTTTTTTAGAAGAAAAAACTTTTAAGGGTTCCCGTCACACGGTGGACGAATTGAGTTGGGGTCGCTCATCCCCATCTCAATTCCAACCAACTTCGGCTCTTCCAACTTCGGCTCTTCCTTCGTTTAATTATCCATGACAACAACAAAAGACAAAACCGATTTACAAACACAATATTTAGAAAATTTAATCGCATCTTACACCCAGCGAACCCAAGCATCAAAACGATATGCTCAAACCTATCGTCAATTTTTAGCTGATAAAAGTTCGTTGGGATTGGGTTTTTCTTCAGAATTAAAGGAGATGTGTTATCCAGTAGTTGTGGAAAAAGCTGCTGGTGCTAAACTTTGGGATATTGATGGTAACGAGTACGTAGATATTTTAATGGGTTTAGGAATCAATTTACTCGGTCATAATCCGGAATTTGTCAAAAAGGCGATCGCAAATCAATTAGATAAGGGTTTCTCAATGGGATCCCAAGCTGAGTTAGCTGGTGAAGTAGCTCAACTGATTTGTGAATTAACCGGAGCAGAAAGAGCTACTTTCAGTAATACGGGTACCGAAGCCATTATGACAGCAATTCGTATGGCTAGAACCGTGAGCAATCGCAATAAAATCGCTATTTTTACCAATTCCTATCACGGACATTCAGATAATACATTAATCAGAGCCACAATTGCCCAGTATGCTAAAAAAGCTGCAAGTCGCAAACTTGAAAGAAAGATTGCCAGTGGTGGTTTATTATCTGGGTTACTGCGTCCGATACAATCGGGTTTAAAAAACAGCATTATTTCCAAAGGAGTACCCGCAGCACCAGGTATACCCAAGGATGTCGCTAAAAATGTGCTAGTGCTTGATTATGGAAATCCCTGCTCCTTAAAAGTAATTGAAGCAAATAAAAATCAGCTCGCAGCAGTTTTGGTAGAACCAGTACAAAGTCGTTGTCCTCAATTACAACCCAGAGAATTTTTGCATCAGCTAAGAGATGTAACTTCAAAAGCTGGAATTGCCTTGATTTTTGATGAAATGGTGACAGGATTTCGCATTCATCAGGGTGGTTCACAAGCTTGGTTTGGCATTGATGCGGATATCGTTACCTACAGTAAAATAGTCGGTGGTGGTTTGCCGATGTCTGTAATTGCTGGGAAAGCAGCTTATATGAATTGTATCGACGGTGGAACCTGGAATTATGGTGATGATTCTGCACCTGGGACTAAAACAACATTTTTTGCAGGTACTTTTTGTAAACATCCCCTTGCTTTAGCAGCATCAAAAGCCGTACTCGAACATTTGAAAAATGAAGGATTAGCCCTTCAAGAAAAGCTGAATCAAACAACATCTCAGCTAGTAGAAGAATTAAATAATTATTTTACTAAAGAAGGAATTCCTCTTACTTATACTCACTTTGGTTCCTTTTTTGCAGCAGAAACTGCAAGTAATATTTCCCCAATGGCAACAAATTTAATGTCGTTTAATTTACTTATAAAAGGAATTCATTTACGACAAGGTGACAAAGGTGGATTTCTGTGCACAGCACATACAGAAGAAGATATTAATAAAATTATTCAAGCTTTTAAAGATAGTGCCAAAGAATTACAAACAGCAGGATTCATAGCCCCCCTTTTATAAGGGGGTTGGGGGATAAACTTTAATTAATTATAGGAGAAAAAAATGGCAACAATGGGTAAATACTGTAAAGCATATTTATTAAAACAGTTCCGTCAATTTAATCAATGGCAAGAAAATACAGAAAACATCAGAAAAGAAAATCAAGAAGTAGATGGTCAAACCATTGAAGTAAATCGAGAACTGACAGATGATGATGTTCTTTATCTACAAGAAAATTATATTGTCACCGACGGTATTTATAAAGATGAAAATATTATTTTTGATAATGTAACAGACGAATGGAAAGAATTTTGTCATCAAGTTCTAGAATTTGAAATACCCAATTATGAAGCGGTTAGTGGTTAGTTGTTAGTTGTTAGTGGTTAGTAGTTAGTAGTTAGTTGTTAGTGGTTAAAAATATAAGAAAATAAAATGAACGAATTAGTACAAAGACTATCTCAAGGTGAACATCCAGTAGAAGTAAGCCTTAAACCAGAAAAAACCATTACCGCATTTCAAGAAAGTACCGAGCGCGGTTATATTCATCTCAAATTCACTGAGACAAAAGGAGGAACAGAATTAGGAATTCAATATGATAGTGATGCTTCTGATTTAAGTACAGCTAACTTCGAGCAGCAAACAGGTACCGCTCGAATAGTTGGAGATTTGACACTTAACTATGTACCTGTAAAATGTATTGCTGATATCGAATTAGAAACACTCACCGGAAAAGGACACCTTGAGATAATTAATTCGTAATTAAAGATTAATAACTGATAACTGTTCACTGTTCACTGTTTACTGTTCACTGTTCACTGATAACTGTTCACTGATAATGGAAGACACAACTATATATACTGTAGTAATTAGCGATGAAGAAGAATATTCAATTTGGTTTGAATATCGTGAAATACCCTATGGTTGGCGTTCGGCTGGAAAAACAGGAACAAAACAAGAGTGTCTAGAGTATATCAAAGAAGTATGGACAGATATGCGACCTCTTAGTTTACGTCAGAAAATGGATGCACCTACCTCTAATACCGAATGAAAAGCTAAAAATACCAGTGCTTAGAGGACATGACTCATTATGATGAATTTTCTCAGCTTGATTTGCTTGTTCCTTGGGATTTACCTATTGACGAACAATTAAATGAAGCTGATACAGTTGAATTGTCTCAAGCACTTCGACAAATATTGAAAGCGCTACTACAAGTAGATACTTATGCTGCCCTTGTCATTATTCAAGATGCATTATCCAATAATGGTTTCTCTTTTAAGGTGTCTCCAGCAAAAATCTCTTCCACTAAAACACCGCTCAAAAGTTGGGAGGTTGAAGATTTTGACCGTCATTTTGGTATAAATCACGTACAAACTACAGAATCTGCAAAGTGCATTGTTAAAAGCTTAATGTTAGCCGTTTGTCGAATGTTTATTTTGTTAGACAAGCAGAATAATAATTTCGATTCAGTCCAAGTTGAACGACAGAAACAGGGATACATCAGCTATATTCGCCTATTATCAAGGGTTTATCACTTAAACTTAGAAAAATTTTAAAAACCTCTTTCCTAGTACTCCTTATCTCCAGGAAATAATTTACTCCTTCTACCTATTTTTAATGTCAGATTCACAAGAGATTTGGAAAGGATTTCACTGGTCATTTTTTGTTAATGTCCAAGCATTAATTATCTGTCTGCGTCGCTTTGAATCCAGTTTAGCCCTAGGAGATATTACAACAGCACGAATCGAGTTAGAAACAGCCACTAACTTAATGCTGGCTAGTGGTGCATCAATGCAGCTAGCTGGTAGTTTTAGCAGACAAGAATATGAATCTCATGTTCGTCCAACAATGATTCCCCCCTACGTTGAATCGGAAAACTTTAGTGGCTTGATGTCGTGGGAACATGCTACTTTGATGCAGTTGTGGAAAAGGCTCAGTCCAACATTCCAAAATATACCTAAAGAACTCGAATCCGTACACGAAGAATTTGTCGCAGCATATTTTGAATTAGCCAAAGATCATAAAGCGGTGTGTCAAAAATTTGGCGGAGATGAAGGTGGTAGTTTACGGTTTGAAAAAGGTACGGCAATTGATACCCTAGATAAGTTCGAGAAAATTCGCACGCAACATATAGATCCAAACGGTAAATTCATTAGTCGCTGTCCTTTCCATCATAGTCACTGATTTCTCGTGAAAGCACTATTTTCTCAAAAGCTTCCCCGCAATGTCTGGTTTTTAGGCTTCGTTAGCTTATTAACCGATATTAATTCCAAGATGGTTCAATCCATCCTACCTTTATTTCTGGTTTCTGTTTTGGGAACAAACTTAGTTACAGTCGGTGTAATTGAAGGTATTGCTGAATCTACCGCTTCCGTTTTAAAAATATTTTCCGGTGCCCTCAGCGATTACTGGGGAAGACGCAAAGAATTGGCTGTAACTGGATATGGACTTTCAGCTTTGGTAACTCCATTATTTGCGATCGCCACTACTCCAGCTTGGGTTTTATTGGCTCGTTTCGCTGATAGAGTCGGGAAAGGAATCCGGGTTGCTCCTCGCAATGCATTAGTAGCTGATTGTACCCATGCAGATAAACGCGGTGCTGCCTATGGTTTGCGTCAGTCTCTGGATACCATTGGTGCTTTTAGCGGACCTTTTATTGCTGCTGCATTGTTATTCTACTCAAATCAGAATTTTCGCTTAGTTTTTTGGTGTGCTGCAATACCCGGATTAATGGCGATCGCACTCCTCACTCTCGGTGTAAAAGAAACTCCCAGAACTTCTCATCAAAGACGCAATCCCTTACAGTGGAGCGCTCTACAAAGCTTAGGTAAAAGTTACTGGATGTTAGTAGTAGTAGCGCTATTATTTAATTTAGGTAACTTTAGCGACGCATTTTTATTATTACGAGCAAAAGAAATAGGAATTTCTACAAATCTTATTCCCCTAAGTTTTGTAGTCATGAACATAACTTATGGCTTAAGTGCTTATCCCATCGGCGTGCTTTCAGATAGAATTGGTCGTAAAGGATTATTAATTAGCGGATTTACCTTATTCGCTCTAGTTTATTTCGGTTTTGCAATAGCTCAAACACCCTGGCAAATCTGGATACTATTTGCATTGTGCGGTTTGTACTTGGGTAAAACTCAAGGTTTATTATTAGCATTAGTCGCAGATAAAGTTCCGGAGAATTTACGAGGTACAGCATTCGGCACGATCAACCTCGTCACCGGAATTTCCCTACTACCCGCAAGTCTTCTAGCAGGAACATTATGGGAAAAAATTGGTTCTCAAACAACATTTATGGTCAGTAGTGGATTTGCGGTTCTAGCAATATTATTATTGATAATAACAGTGAACAGTGAACAGTGAACAGTTATTAACTAATATTTATTCGTTTAAAATTATCTAATCCAAAAATAGTACATTAAAGCGCGAAACTACTCTGCGTTCCTCTGCGTTTACCTTTGTGTTCCTCTGCGTTTAAATAAATGTTAAAAAAAAAACCATTAATCAAATTTACCCTGATTGCAATAATCACAACCGCACTAATTTTTATCATTTATAGAATAACTTCCAATTCAGGCTACTATCATCCTCCGTCACCAACAACAGAAGTACCGCAATTAGTCTATCCAAAAGCAGTTTCCAACAATAAACTCAAGATACGCAAAAGCGTCACTCAACTCACACCAGCAGAAAAACAGGCTTTTGTAAAAGCAGTCAAACAATTAAAAAATACCTTTCCAAAAGACAGCAAAATCAGTCTCTACGACCAATTTGTGCTGCAACACGTCATGACAATGGGGTTCCGTCGTAAATTGGGAGCTACAGGAAAAGCTGAAGGAAATCCCGCTCATGCACAACCAGCATTTTTACCTTGGCACCGTCAATTTTTGTATCAATTCGAGCAAGCATTACAGAAAATTGACCCCAATGTCACCGTTCCTTATTGGGATTGGACTGACCCCAAAGCATTAGATGTAATATTAAAAGAAGACTTCTTAGGTCCCAACGGTCAAGGAACCAAAATCAATATTCCTGGAGTCGGAAAATTTACAGGAGGTGTAGTTTCATCAGGTAATTTTGCTGATTGGACACTCAACGAAAATATTCATTTTGACCACATCAGAATGACTTCCTTGGGTTCAAAATTAGTCCGATTTGTAGGAATGCCTCCCTGTCATTTTCCTATACAAAAAACATTTATCGAACAACTTTTTAAATTCCACAACTACGAAGTTTTTAATGCAT
>JBCBQE010000097.1:0-12403 GCA_039820385.1 Cyanobacteria bacterium J06635_10 | reverse complement strand
TGAAGGGTAGAAAAAATTTGAATTTTTTTTTTATAAATGGCATCTAGGACCCTTAGACCATTTTAAGAAAAGTCAAAAAATTTCATGAAGCCAGCTCTTTCATTGTAGAAGCAGTTTGATGGTAACTGAAAGTGCGGGCCGAATCGGCCCCCCCCCGTGGGAATTAGGGTTAATACTTATATAGTTCAATCAATCAATACTAATCGCTTATAAACATAATACTACCTTGTCTCAAAAACCGACATTTAATTTTTTATAAGTGATTTTTTTCCGAAAGACGACACTTATTTTGTTACGGCATCGTTAAAGTTCAGAAATGGGCTATTTTTAGAAAGCGACAATTAAAATGTTATTTTTTTAAAGATGACATTTAATTTGTTATGGTAGTCTCGGAACTAAATATATCCACAACAAGCTGTAATAACTGTAGCGATTAAGATTCAGCTTTGTTGTTCCTCGACGACATTATTTTGTTATGACGACAAATAATTATTTAACCGACAATTAGAAACAGTATTGTCACCAGGTGTTACGGGTAAATATGTAATTATTAAAACTAACGCTGGCAATCGAGTTTGGGAAGGTGTTTACACTAACAACAATGAAAAAAATGCCAATATCAATATTACCAGCACTTCTTCCGACTTAGAAGTAATTGATGTTAACGTTAAACCAATAGAGGATAAAAATTATTCTGGAGATACAACGTCTATTGAGTGGACTGTACGAAATAATAGCGCACCTGTATGGGAGGGTACGCGCTACTGGTATGATGAAATATGGATTTCTAACGATCCCGTATTCAACCCAGGTGCAGCTACAAAAATAGGTTTTGTTCCCTATAGCCCCACAGAACAATTAGGTACCCAAGATACTTATACTAACAGTACGGATGTTATTCTACCGACTGGTTACGATGGAGAATATTTCATTCATGTCAGCACCAATTACAGTCATGACAGTCGTACCAGCAGATTCCGTGGTAGTTTACCAGATTCCGGAGATAACGAAGGTTATAGACAAAGTTTTGAATATCGGGTTCATGAAGACACCAGCAATAATTTAAAAACTACTTCCATTGACGTTACTTATCGAGAAGCTGATTTAGAAATTACCAACGTTCAATATTCAGAAGTTGATGACGTTAATGGAGTACAATCTGGAGAAACAATCAAAGTAACTTGGGATGTCACCAACATTGGTACGCGAGATACAAGAGAAAATGAATGGTACGATCGCGTTTATCTTTCCCAAGATGGTTCTTTAGATAAGAAAGATATCTATTTAGGACAATATCGTCGTAAAGATAATTTACAAATAGAGAGTAGCTATACAGGTACGGTTACAGCAAATTTACCCGAAGGTATAGATGGTGATTATCAACTATTAGTATTCACTGATTCAAATTTAGTTGAAAACAGATATTTTGGTAATAATATAGAGTACGAGTATGGTACCGACGGTAGATTAGCAAGAGTACCGGAATTCGATCATGAAGATAACAATATTGCATCTGTTTCTCTACCAGTTACCTTAAGGCCCTCCGCAGATTTACAGGTAGAAGAAGTAATTATAAATGCAGAAAATTCTACAGCAATAGCCGGACAATCCTTTACTATAGACTACAAAGTTACAAACTTTGGAAATGGTGATACACCAGCAACACAACAGAAATGGACTGATTTAATTTATCTATCCCGTGACAGATACCTCGATTTAGAAAGAGATATTTTCTTAGATTATGTAGACCATGAACGTAGTTTAGCATCTGGTGAAAGTTATACCGTCACAGATAAAATTCTACAAATTCCTTTAAATTTAGCTGGATTGTACGAAAACGAAGCATTTGACAGCACTTCCTATTACGTTTTTGTAGTCACCGATCCAACCCGCTTAGAAGTACGTGGTAAAGTTTACGAGGGTAAAGACGAAAATAATAACGACAAACACAGCAATGAAGCTTTAATTATTGAACGTCCCCCAGAAGTTGATTTAGTTGTTGATAATACTAGTATTCAAGTTCAAAAACAAGGAAGCAATATCACTAGTGGTAATGTCGGGGAAGAAGTTAAAATTACCTGGAAGGTAGACAATAATAGTAGTAATTTCACTTCAGCTAAATGGGCTGATGCTGTTTACCTTTCTCAAGATAATCAATGGGATATTAACGATACTCTACTGGGTTACGATTATTACAATGGGGGATTATTAGAAGCAAATTCGGATTACGTTGGAGAATTAATCACCTATCTACCGGCAATAACTCCTAATGATTACCGTATCATTATCCGCAATGATGTATACAATCAAGTTTGGGAAGGTTTTGGTATTGGTGAGAAAAATAATATTGTACTAAGTTCCAATCAACTGAAAATTAACGCTGAATCCCTACAGTTAAATCTTCTCCAGGAAGATATTAGTTTAGGTAAAAACCAAGAACGACTTTACAAAATAGATGTAGAAGCAGATCAAACTTTACGTATCACTTTAAATGGGGAAGAAGCTGCTTTCAATGAAATATTTGTTAGATATAACGAAGCTCCCGCTGGATTTAATTACGATGCTGCTTCTACTGGAATAATTGGCGATCGCCAAACTGCAACGGTATCTAATACCAAGCAAGGTAGCTACTACGTTTTAGTTCGTAGCGTTGAAGGTAACGATTCTGATGTTACCTTAATTGCGGAGGAATTACCATTTGGAATTACGGATGTTGTAACTGATAGAGGTGGTGACAGTCGTTACGTTACAACAAATATCTATGGAGCGCAATTTAAAGAAGGAGCAGTTGTTAAACTAGTTAGACCTGGTATTGCTGAATATATTCCTGTAAATTACAAAGTTGTAGACAATACTCGTATCCAAGCTATTTTTGACCTTACCAATGCTCCTCGTGGTTTGTACGATGTGAAGGTAATCAATCCCAATGGGGAGGAAGCAATATTACCCTATCGTTATTTAGTTGAAAGAGCTATAGAACAAGATGTAGCTATTGGTTTGGGAGGGCCAAGAATTTTAGCACCAGGTGATGTAGGAACTTATGGTGTATCTCTGCAAAGTTTAACCAATGTTGATACTCCTTACGTTCATTTCCAATTTGGGATTCCGGAATTGGGAGAAAATGAAGCATTATCAATATTAGCTGATTTCAAAATTCCAGATTCAGAACGAAAGGATTTGAAGGGATTACCTTATGTACAATTTTCCTCAAATTTACGGGGTAATCCAGATGTAGAATTATCAGAAGATATACCCTGGGCTGCTTTAAAATCTGATGTTAATACCGATGGTCGAATTCTTGCTCCTGGTTACGTCCTAGATTTACCAAATGCTGGATATGTAGGTAGTACTTTCAATGTTCATACCTACCCCGGATTAGAAGAATTACTGGAAAAAGATCCAACACTTCTTGAAAGTATCAGCGATTCTGATGTTGCATTTAAGTTTAATATTCTTGCCACCGCTACGGTAATGAATAGGGATGAATTTATTGCAGAACAAACATCGGAGTCATTAAAGTTAAGAACGGCTATCCTTAATGATAAGTCGGCATCTGCGGCTTTAGTTAATCTTGCATCCAGTCAAGAAACCTGGACAAATTCCTACTTAGCTGCTTTGGAATTAGCAGGGTTGTTACGACAAGAGGATGGTATTCCACCCATTCGAGAAAATACTAAGGTAGTTAGTTTAATGTCTACCTTAGCTAATGGTTTGTTATTAGGTCCAGCTGGTGATGAAATTTTAACGGATGGGGATTTAGTTACTTTCTTTAGTAAGGTAAGAGAATGGTACGGACATGGCCCCAATAATGAAACTGGTGGTGATATCCCAGATTTAAGTCAATTTGATAAGGGATTATCTCAAGTTACCCATTCCCAAGCATTTAACGTATATGTACCTTTCGGAGACGCTAGAGTTGATTTACCACCATCGGTTACCGTACCTCGTCCATCTTTTGATAGTTTCTTTAATGTGGAAGGGGTAAATAACTCTTTAGCATCGATTACCGGACCAATTGGTTACGGTAAAGATAATTTTATTCCCCTCGATGCTCAATTACCTTATACAATCAACTTTGAAACTGCTCCCACAGCAACATCGGCAGTAGGTGAAATTCGCATCATTGCAAAACTTGATGATGATTTAGATCCCCGTACTTTCCAATTAGGAGATTTACGTATAGCTGAGCCACTCCGCTGCCTAAAGGCGAGCGGGTTCGGGCATTACTTCCAGCTTCTCGTCCTTATTGACTACCTGGCTGGTCGCACTTTCAGCAAGCGAACTTGTTGAAAGACCCTCGATGGAAAACTGCTCTGCGGACACATGACTGTTCCGGATTTTAGACTCGCTTACTTTGCTTACAGTTTTGCGATATTCTTCCCATCCCTCCATCAGTAATGGCTCCATTACCGGATACTGACTAGCAGCATCCTCGATGAGAAGCGATTCGTCATGAACAAAACGACTAAGATATGCGGAGAATATGTCCCTATGCATCCGGATTCCCGTAACATCCTCATGAACGCGCTCTCGAAGACTCTTCTTCGTACGTGAGCCATCCAAATGAGTTTGCGATAGGGCTGTTTTCTTAGTCGAAAACTTAATCAACTGCCCACCAGCATTTTCGGCTTTGCGGGTCAGTTCGGACTGAAAAAATCCAGGAGATTTAGCAGAAATAGCTTTGCCATACCTTTTCTGCCATGCTTTAACAGAAACTTTTTCTCCTGAAATTTGATTACCGTGCCGCAATACCTCGTTGACTAAACCTCTATTACTAGATTTAGCGTAGCTAGACTTACGGCGCTGCAAATTAGCCTTCTTGCGGTTTAATTTCAGGTAATTGTTTGAGTTATTCCATTGTTTTTTATCTTTCTTAACCTTGCCTTTTTTAATAACAACTCTGTTGCCTACTTTTTTCTCAAAATCAGGTTCGTAATTCTCTGGGTTATGCATACGTTGAGTGCGTTGCATCTTCCGTTGAATAAGTTTAATTTCTTTCTCAAAAGTAGGAACTTTATCCGCGAAAGGCAACAAACCCGCTTTATTGTCGGCTACGAAAGCTACATTGGATATGTTTAGATCCAAGCCGACCAAACCTTCCGTAACGTAATTAGCAGGCTTTTGATAAGGTGAACCTTCATTGATCAATTGAACAAACCAGCGCTTCTTACCGTTTAATCGCCTCCAAACCAGTCGGCAGTATTTAACAGGAGAATTAAGACCATGTGCTATTACCGGGTCAAACCAATCAATGATAGGTTCTAACTCGATGCTGCACCAAGATAAAACATATTCAGCGCATTTAATCTTGTTGCGATAATCACTTTTTTTACCAATAATGTCGCTACGTTTGGATTGACGCAGAGTCCAGCGTAAACCACTTTTGTTGGTTTTGCCTTCTACGGACTTAAAACGCTCAGGGGTTTTGAATCTAATATTTTTAGCTTTACCTAGCAGGATTCTCTCAACAGCTTTAAAAGCTCTAGTAGCAAGCTTTTGAATTGTATTAGAGTCAAGCTTCTGAGTTATCCATTTACTATCATTTGCAGTTCTAACGGCAAAACCCTGTAACTCGAAATCAGAAAACTGATACAACTTTCTAGCTTCTTCAAACAGTTTCTTTCTTTTAGCTTTGTTGGCTTCTCCTCTTAACTTCTTTGCTTCCTTGTAAGGTTTCGAGTCGCGTACCAACTCCATCCGAATCCTTGCCTCACCTAGAACAGCATTTAAAAGTTGCTGACCAACCCGAAACCTAGCCTCTAGTTCTCTGTTGTTAATACTATTGACTACTAACGGAATTTCAGTTACGAACGATGGGGTTTTACTTCTTGGCACTTGAGCGACCTCTCAAATTACCTTATACTTATTAGTATACCCATATTATTAAATAATTTCAACTCTGTGCCTAAAAAATTTCAAAAAGGTCATAAGTTAGGTTTTACTACAGATAGAACCGAGCCGCTAACAGATATAGTTAACCTACGAGTCTCTAAATCTCAAAAAGCAAAATTAAAAACCATTCCTGACTGGCAAGAAAGGTTACGGGAATGTATTGATACATTAATCAATGATTTTGACTGCGAATAAATTCGCCTTACTTCGTATTTCCTCGGCGACCTGAAGGTGCGCCGCTTCCATACTCATAGAGTTTTAGGTGATATTCAAGTTAATATTCCCACCGGACGTGCTTTCTCACAAGAAGAGTTTGATTTTAGCGATAGTAAAGGTTTCAATTTACGAATTAGTGCTGGTTTAGAAGTTGAATCTAAGACCATTAGCTGGTTAATACAGGCGATTGACCCCAAAACTGGGGAAATTATCCAAAATCCTGATATAGGCTTGTTATTGCCCAATAATGGGGAAGATACGGCTACGGGATTTGTTTCCTATACTGTTCTACCTTCATCCGATATTGAGACTGGTGCTGCGATAAACTCTAGCGCTAGGGTTTTTTATAATAATGCTGCTCCCATTGACACGGCAGAAGCTGTTAATATCGCTGATGGAAAAGCTCCAGGTACGACAATTAACGTAAAACCTTTGGGTGAAGAAATTAATGCTGAGAATTCAATTTACGATTCTCTACAGAAAGTACAAGGTAATGAAGATTATTTAGTAAGTTGGAAAGCCTTTGATGATCAAGCAGGTTCTGGAATTAAACATGTTACAGTATACGTAGCAGAAAACGGTGGTGACTTCAAGATTTGGCAACAGAGAACCACCGATACTGAAGCTATATTTAGTGGTAAGGCTGAAAGTAGTTATGAATTTCTTGCACTCGCTACAGATAATGCAGGAAATACAGAACAACCAATTCTAGGAATTACTGCACCATCCGATGGTTCTGCCGTCAACTTGGGTACTATACCAACCGTCGCACAAACAAGTCAACCAGAAATCGCTCCACCACCACCAAGGGAAGAACAATCTGTAAATGAATTATTTATCAAAGCAGCTTCTGAAATTCCAACTTTACTCTCTGATAATAATAAACCGGAATTCGATCGAGTATTGCGTCCATTTACAGCAGAAGCCTTTGTTACCAACATACAGCAAAGCCATGGTGAAATTGGAGCAATGGCGATACGCGAAGCGTCGCCCTTTTGGGCTATCGCTATACTTGATAACGGTGATGTAATTACTTCTGGTGGTAATAATCGGGGTTCATTGTACCGGTTTGATAGAGAAGGTGGGGAAGCTTCTGTACCTTTCGCTATTCTGAAATATCCCGTCTTTGATTTAGCTTTAGATAATGATGGTTTCTTGTGGGGAGTTACTGGTGGTAGTGCTTTAATTAAACTTGACCCACAATCCGGTCAAATTGTCAAGGAATATGGTGACAGTATCACTACTGGTTTAGCAATTAATCCCAATAATGGTTTAATTTATGTTGCTTCCGGTAACGGAATAGAGGTGTTTAATCCGGTTACGGAAGAATTTACTAGTTACAGCAACATTCGGGTTGATAATTTAGCGATCGCGCAAGATGGTACATTATGGGCTACCACCTATCCTAAACGTGGAAATGTAATTAGTTTTGACGAAGATGGAAAAGCTCAAATGAACTACCCCGCCTCATAGGAGGACGGGGTTTCTAAAACCCTATCCTCTGTTGAGGACTTACTGAGTTTTTGACGCTTCTTCTGTTGTAGTTGCTTGAAAGACCCCGTATCTTTACGGGTCTTAGAAGTAGAGCTACAAACATCCACATCTACGAGGGCTATCCCATCCCCCGGTTGCCGAGACAACGCTGTTTGATACATCACCAGCGCAGAGCCTTTATCACGCTCAATTTCAAAACCGCAGTTATCACATATATGATATCGGTTTGATAAATCTGCCCATTGTTTGTGGACTTTCCCACAATTAGGACAACGTTGGGATGGCTTCAATTTCTTGGTATCCAGAATCAGCAATAAACCGCCCTTAGCTTCAATTTTGTAGCTAATCATTTCCTAACCGAGCGGACATGCCTACATCTAAAACGGATTTATTCAGTCCTGTTTTTTGCTTTTTACGCTTACTACCTTTCTTAGCTTTACGAGTCATGTTTTTGACTTGTAATTCTTCAGTAACGCCGATGTCGTAACGACTTGCAATATCTGACGTTACCTGATGTTGCCAATTTTTACGCTGATTACTGACTTTACGCTGCAATTTAGAAACAGCTTTTCTTGATTTTCTCCAACGTTTGGAAGGTTTTGTATTTAACTTTGAGTTTGGTGCGGTTTTACGCCGCATCATTTTAGATTTACGTTTTATTTCTTGTTCCGAGTTACGAATAAAACGAGGATTTGATAGTTCGTTATATTCACTGCCATCGTAAGTAGTTAGAGCAGTTGTTGTACCTAAATCGTAAGCAATAATCGATTCGTATTCCAATTCTGAACGAGAACCGAATTTAGGCTCAACGCTCTTGACATCAACTGTAAAAGATGCGTACCATTCATCGGAACTAGGACGGTAAACAATAGTCAGCGTTGTAGGTATTCCCCATTGTTTAGCTTTACCACGCATCCCCATCGATAAACCTAAATCTCTTAGCTCTACCTTCCCATGTCTACCGTTGGTATAAACTTTCCAACCAGCTTTACCTGGATAAGTCCAACCACTGTAATTACGCAATGGTTTGAATTTAGGACGCTTACGTAATCCCTTGAAAAATGCTTGGAATGCTAAGTCAACACGTTTTACTGTAGCTTGCAAGGCTTGAGAACCAAGCACTGCAAATTCTGGGTTGTCTTTCTTGAATTCGGGTAATTTGTTTTGCTGGTCGTAATATTTTAGACTTTTACTTTCTGTTTCCCACGCATACTTGCGACCAGCTAAACAAGCGTTGTAGATGTATTGATGCATCCGTCTTGCTTTGAATAATTGACGCAATGCAGCTTTATTCGGATACAGTCGAAATGTTTGTCTTCTAGTCGCCATATACGTATCACCTCCTTGGTTTTTTGACTCGCGTTTTACTGTTAGTATTAACATAACATATTTTTTGATATTGACTAGTAATTTTTATGACTACTTTGAACAAAGGCTCTCATGTAGTTTATTCTATTCACTTGCACATTGTATTTGTGACTAAATATCGTAGAAAAGTATTCACCGAGGCAATGATTGAGGACATGAAAGGTGTGTTTAGTAGAGTACTTGAGGCGAATAAATCAAAGCTCTCCGATTGCAACGGGGAACCAGACCATGTACATTTATTAGTAGATTTACACCCAGACAATAAAATATCTGACTTAGTAGCATCCCTCAAGTCAGCTAGCAGTAGGGTGATAAGAGAAAAATACAAACCAGAAATTGATAAGCATTATTGGGGAAAAGCCAAACTATGGCATGACTCAAAATGTATCGTTTCTTGTGGCGGCGCACCATTAGAAAAGGTCAAACAATACATACAGAGTCAGTCCGGTGGGAGAATGAAAAAGTAACGGGCATCGAACCCGTTACTTTTTCCTGCTATCCAGAGCCACCACTAAGAGGGATGGGGAATTCCGCAGTTTTGTTAATGGTTGAGTATGATTCTCCCATTGATTCGATTGCTTTTGGTCAAACAGGTACTCAACTAGAAAATTTACTGTTCGTTTCTGATAACAGCGGTAACTTGATGATGGTTGATACCTTGAGTTTGGAATCAATTACCATTGCTACTGGTGGAAGTAGGGGAGAAATTGTCGAAACTACCCCTGATGGAAAAGTTTTGGTAGCTCAAAGCAATCAAATTGATATTTTCAATCCGGTATTATCTCCAGATGTGAAAGCTGTTTTTCCAGCACCAGGTTCTACAGTTGCTTTGCCGCAAGGTAAAATCAGCATTACCTTTGACACCGATATGTTTGAAGGTAATATTGATGATGCAGCATCAGTATTCAATCCCAACAACTACCAATTGATAGATATTGCTGGAAATATAATTAATCCGCTGTCGGTTAGATACGATAAAATCAACCGCACTGCGTTATTGGAATTTAATGGAATAAATCCAGGGGAATATAACATCAGTATTTTACCCAGCTTGGAAAGTAATGCTGGGTTAAAAATGGAAAGCGGTTATAACGCTCAATTCACTGCAGTTTCTAACTTTAACGATAAAGTAGAATTTAAATTTGATAATCCACGCTCTAATAGACAAAACAAAACCGTTTCCTACGACGTTACCATTACCAATACCTCAGACCAAGATTTACAATTACCGTTGATGTTGGTTTTAGATCCAGCACAGTATTTTAACGGTGAAGTACAAGGAGCAATTGGTCAAAATACTGACGGTGCTTTCTTAATTGATTTACAAGATAGTTTACAAGATGGAACCCTTAAGGTAGGTCAATCAATTACCAATCGTACCATCACCGTCTTTAACCCAGATGCTTATAGAGTAGAGTTATCACCGGGAATTTATACATTACCATATCCCAACGCTGCACCCACGATTACTTCTACTCCAATTATTACAGCGATAGCCCTAAAGGGCGACGCTCCGCGTATCGCAAATACTGAATATAATTATCAAATTGAAGCTACTGATTCCGATGGAGCGGAATTTGGATATTTACTCAATGATGCTCCAGAAGGAATGTCAGTCTCGGAAAATGGTTTAATTACTTGGCAGCCTACTCAAGATAGTGCATTAAATTCCACAGTTGAATTATACGTCTTTGATAAACGCGGTGGTTACACTAAACAAGAATTTACAATCAACGTCACCGGTGGAAATAATAAACCCGTATTCAACAACATTTCTGCAATCAGCGGAGCAGTTGTAACTACCCAAAATAACTCCTTCCAAATAAACGCAAAAGAAGCGCAAACCCTACAATTACAAATAACAGCGACAGATACAGATAACGATAAACTGACATATTGGGCAGATAATCTCCCCCCAGGTGCAGTATTCGACGCAAAAACTGGTATTCTAACCTAGACACCAGGTAATAGCAGTGCTGGTAGTTATGAGAATGTAACCTTTGTTGTTACTGACGGTAAGGAAAGAATAACTCAAACTGCCACTTTCCTAATAGAAGCAACAAATCAACTTCCAACCTTTAAGACAATACCTTCAAAGATAGTTAGAGAAGGAGAAAGTGTCAGAATTCAACTAAAAGCAACTGACGCAGAAGGTGATAATCTAACTTACAGCAGTAAACTCCTTCCCGGAGGTTCAAAATTAGATCCCACAACTGGATTATTTGAATGGAAACCCGGATTCATAAGAGCTGGTGAATTTGAAATTCCGTTTATTGTTAGCGACGGTGAAAATATCGTTACTCAAACAGCGAAAATAACTGTCCTTAATGCTAATGCTGCTCCTGTATTTGAGAATATAGGAAAATGGTATGTACAAGAAGGGGAACAATTACGCTTCCGAGCTTTTGCATTCGATCCAGATAATCCAGATTTTATTCCCCAAGAAAGAAACGCTGATGGAGAATTAACTATCTTAGAAGGTAGTCAACCCACAGTTAATTACACCGTTGGAAATCTTCCTCCAGGAGCGACATTTGATCGAGATACTGCTATATTTACCTGGACACCAGATTTTGACACTGCTGGTAAATATGACGTTACATTTACAGCAACCGATGATGGAGATGGTACCGGATTCAACGCTACAACGGATATAACTATACCCATTACCGTTTACAATACCAATCGCGCACCTGAAATTGTAGACTTTGAAAATATTTCTGTAAATAAGGGAGAAACTCAAGAATTTAGCATCACAGCTACCGATGCTGAAAATGATAATTTACGTTTGAGTTTAGTTAGAGAAAGAGAAGCTGGTTTTGGAATTCCCGAATTTATTGATTTTGTTGATAACGGTGATGGTAGTGCTGCGCTAAAAATTTCTCCTACTGATAAAGATATTAGTGGTAGTTACACTTTTACTTTAATTGCAGAAGAAGTTAATCGTAGCGACAACGAAACCCCACTTTATACAGAAAAAACCTTTAATATCAACATCGGTGGTACAAACGATGCACCACAAATTGAATATATCGGTGATAAAGTTGCTGTTATTGGAGAAACTCTCACATTCGATTTACAAGTCAAAGATAACAATCAAGATGATTTAACCTTTGAAATTGTTAATTCCCAAGATTTACCATCGGGTATTACATTAACTCAACAAGCTAAATACGGTAAAGCAGTCTTTGAATGGATTCCAACAACGGATAATTTAGATACAACTTATCCCATCACCGTCAAAGTAACCGATAGTGGAAACGGTAACAACGAAGAAATATTCAGCGATATCCAAACCTTTAATGTAGTTGTCCGTAATAATAATACCGCTCCCCAATTAAATCCACTCCCCAACTCATCTGATGACGGAATTCTTAAGATAAGTGAAGCAGAAACTCTAGAATTGCAGTTACTCGCTACCGCGTCCGATAAC
>JBCBQE010000096.1:0-12429 GCA_039820385.1 Cyanobacteria bacterium J06635_10 | reverse complement strand
TTCTATAGTGTGACCTGAATTTAATTGTAAATTGTCATCTTGCCAAGAACATATCAGCCCCAAGGAACCTGGGTCAATTTCTGGTTCTGAGATATCTTCACGTAACCATTCAGAATTAAGTTCAGATCTAAATTTGCTTAAACTAAACAATTCTACTCTTCCTAAATACCTAACACCTGGGATTTTTTGGCAAACTGCAACGATATCTGAAGCATACACCGAGCGTCCCAAATCCCAACCTTTTCCTTCAAATCCCCCCACTAAAGGATTCAAAAAACGGTATATTGCCACAAGTAAATTGTTACGAATTTTTTCCTTATCCCGCTGATTATTATATTGAGGTTCTAGTATTATCTCGGCTCTAACGCTTACGCCAATATATTCTGGTTCCTCTAATTTAATTTGCACTCCTAATGGTTTGCGATCGCTCATGTATTTCTCAATCTCTTCTTTCAACTTCCGAGAAAGCGCAAATTCAGCATCTGGATGCATTCCGCGTCTAAAGTCAAAGTTATCTAGATTCACCATTTGGGGTACAATTAGTAAGCGGACAATCCCGGCTGTGGTGTGTTCGGGTTTGGTTAAACAATGAGCGCGAGCCACCAATTGAGAGGCTGTTTTTGCTATCCTTTCAAAATCCCCTGGGGTTACGCCACATTCGCGAGTACGCAGCAATTCCGGTACTCTGATCGCAGCTTCATCTAATGATTCTGGGTCAGTTCCACCATAAGCATCTTCATAGTTAATAACGCTTTTCACATAAGGAATAGAATTTTTAATGACCGTAATCTTACTTGCTTTAACATTGCCTATAGTACCACCACCTGTACGGTATGCCATCATATATATCTCAGAACCGGGAGAGGGAACTTTACCATATTGTCTTTCTAAGGCTACATTCCCAGCATTGCTAACAGAGGGAGGAATGTAAGTTGCCAAATTATCTGCTCTGTGATTATCTCCTCTAACAATTCTTCCTACTGGTTGAATTTGTCCCCGTTGATATATTTGCTGTCTTAATTGCGAAGGTTCTCGTATCAGTGGTCCGAATTGGACTTCACCAGTTTGAGAATCGATGGTGTAGTGGCGATCTTCCACAGTGGATACGGCAAAATCTGGGACTTCTTGCCATTGTTCCCAATCTAGGGGGTTTTCGCTTCTTTCCCCGGGTAGTTTAATCCGAATATGTTCCCCAAGAGAACGCGCTAAAACAGGTTTGGTTTGTAACTCAAATGTCTGGCCGGCTTTACCATTACTTACACCTAATAGTTCCTGTTCTACGCGGATACACTGAGTGGCTTTTACTGCACCACCTATAGACCGTACAGTCAAACCAACAATGCTAGGAGAAGAACTGTAAGGTTGTTGGGTTTCTTGAGGATAGACATAAGTGCAGCGTATCCAGTGTCCCCTATAATTCGTATCAAAACTAACGATGGGCAATTGCAGAGGTAAATGTAAAATAACATCAGATCCTTCGAGGGGTTGGGCTATACCGTCAAAACTGAAACCTTTGGTTTTATCGTCATCTTTTACCCGCAGCACATTTACCCATTTTTGACCATCCCAAGCTTCCCATCGCAAAGGTGGATTATTGGGATCGATACCTGTAGTTCTCGCTGCTTCCCCCATAAAAGTAATGGCGATCGCATTTCCTTCGATGGAATTTTCTGATTCTGACAATACCAAATAAAAGCAGTTACCAGGCATTGATGGCTCATCAAATAGTAAGGTTTCTTCTAATTCTCGCCATTGCTGGTTAGGAGGAGTAAGGTTTCTTAAATCTCCGTCAGAGATAGTTTCTGCTGTAGTATCTGCACGGAGCAAATAGTTAATTTGAGGATTGCCGATAACAAGCTCTTTATCGGTAGTGAAAATAACTGCTTCTTCTGTTTCCGTTCGTACCGTAGCGACTTCCGTAAACAGGGGAATGCGTACTTCCTGAGTTTGGGCTGCCGAAAGGTAAAAAGTAAGCTCGCAAATCGCCGGGGATGGAGGATTGAGACGAATTCCCATTAATTCCAAAAAAGCCACATAATTGCGCCGAGGAACTTGATTAAAGCGCAGTAACATTTGGTCAGTTAACCACGCAAACAATTCAATTAAAGTAATACCAGGGTCGCTGGGATTGTGATTCGTCCATTCCGGACAATAGCGAGGAATACGGAGAATACACTCTTCAACTAAATCCTTGAAAGTGCGGTCATCAAGATTTGATTTCGGTAGCTTCGGTAAAAATTCAAAATCCATATATTAGTTGGTAGTTGGTAGTTGGTAGTTGGTAGTTGGTAGTTGTTAAAAAATTGGGAATTGGTAATTGGTAATTGGTAATTGGGAAAGAGTTAAGAGTCAGATTTTGAAGTTATAAATTTATTGCGTTAGTACAGCGTGTCCGAAGAATAAGCGGTGAATGAGTACCCATTCCCCATTCCCCATTACCCATTACCCATTCCCAATCTCACTCCCTCGGTGCTAAATAAAAGGGATATACTAAACTGCGAATATCGTGGTTGTCTTTGGGTTGGTATTCAATAACAATGTCTACTTTTCCTCTGATGGGGTCGGGCTCCGTGCGTACTCCGATAATATTTATACGCGGTTCCCACATTTCTAATGCTTCTTCTACGTAAAGCCTTATCAATAATAATGTTTGAGTATTCAATGGTTCAAACACTAACTCAGATAAGCGGGAACCAAAATTTGGTCGGTAAACCCGTTCCCCCAAATCCGTGCGGAGAATAATCATGATTGATTCTTCTATATTTGGCTCGTCTGCACTGAGTTGGATTCCTCCCTGGACATTTATTCTTAGGGGGAAACCTAACCCAGCACCGATATAGTCTGGTTCCTGTAAGTAATCGATTTCTTCTGACATGGCAGTTATACAAGCCACATAAATGACTGCGAGCGTTGTTAATGTTACCAAAAGTTAGTCAAAATTGCGACGTATTTTTGTGACGTGTTTAAATATACGAAATTAAGAAAAAATAAAATTGATGCGGGATAAAGGTTTATTTAGTTATGTCTTGCACCTGAAAACAAGCGAGTAAAAATAATTACATATTATAAGATTACATTCATAACCGTCTGGGACTGCAAGTCCCAGTCTGATAGCATAAGTCCATTAAAATGGACTAAATGTATAACTAATAAATTTGGTACTACAGCAATCCGAATTGAAATGTGAGAAAACGTAGATTTAATCTTAAAATTGAAAGTAAAATTCTATTCATAACTGGCGAATAAGTCTCAACTCTCAACTAACGAAATCGCTTCTTTCACCTCCACTTCTCCTTCAATTACTCCCATAATTCCCGGTAAATATTCATCCATCATCATCACGTTGGCGTAAACCATTTGTTTGATTAATGCAAAACTAAGGTTGTCTCCTTCTACATCAATGCTGGTTTTGTAGCGGATTTCTCCTGTAGTGAAATCGAATTCAAAGTTACCCATAATCATGCCATAGTTGGCGCGGGTGATGAATTCTATGATGGGTTGATGTTTGTTTTCTGGAGCGTTAATGGGACAAACTGAATAAAAAGCGAATTGTTGCTGTTGTTCTCTGGCTTTTGCGTAGCAAGTCCATTGTCCGTTTTTACCTTGGAAGGCTAGACGTAAAGCTGGTTCTGTTTCAAGTTTGGCGAATTGCCAATCATCTTCGATAAAGAAGTTGACTACTGAAGAGAAAATACTTTCGCTTCTTGTACCATAATCTGCTATTGCTACTTCATATGAACTAACCCACTCTTCAAAAAGATTAGTTGCTTCCTTATCAATTTCAGCAATGACTTCTTCAGTTGCTTCCAACATACTATTTTCCGCCCATTCTTCAAAGCCTTTGAGGGTTTCATCAAAAACTTCAGAAATCGCTGACTCTGTTGTGGAAATATCGGCATCAGTCCAATCTTTGACGAAATTAACCATTGCTTGAGAAATCTGTCCGTTGGAAATGCTTTCCTGAGTAATTGCGGAGGTACTATAAGCCCAAAAGGTACGATAACCAGTTTCTCCTGACTCTTGGGACTGCTGGAGTTGCAAAGCAAACCAATTTTCTGTAAATAGCGGTGATTCTGGGGTTTTATTTGAGTTATCCTGACTGAGGTTCAATAAGTAAGTTAGAATTTCATCGGAATTGCTGGCTTGTTCTCTTATTTGAGCTAGCAATTCGGGTTTCAAAGTTGCTTCAATCTTGATATTTTTTTGTGGTTGGAAGCTACCTGATGAGAAAGGACCGCGTAATTCTTGTTTAAGATTAAATAATGCCTCAGTGTCAATGCGTTGGTAAAGTTCGGGGTTGATTTCAAAAGTCAGACGACATTCATTAAAGTTGTTATTCTGCTGAATTAGGTTTAAATCGATTACTTGTACTTCTAAAGGAGATTGGGAAGGGTCATGTAAAGTTAGTTGTTTGTTTTCTTGACAATTTTCAGTTGTTATAGACATGTTTAGATGGTGCCTAAAAATGAGTTTATTTCACTAGCAGCAGATTTGGCTGCGTTAGTTTTTGCTAATAAGTCTTGGAAGTGTTGCAGGTTTTTTTGAATTTCAATATTTTCGACAACTTTTTTCACAGCTAACTTTAATTGGTTTCCTGTCAATTCTGAGGGAGATAAAGGAATACCTAATTTATGTTTTTTAATTAGCCATGCATTAATATTTTGGTCGTTATTGAAAGGAATAACCACCGCAGGAATTCCTTGGGATAAATCTTGATAAGTTGTACCGTTTCCCCCGCAGTGAATTACTACTTGGGATTGTTTGATGATTTGCGAACCGGGTAGAAATTTAGCTACATGAATATTATAAATATTAGGTAAAGCATCGGGATGAATAAAAGCACCAGTGGTTAAAATGACTTCATAAGAATTATCATTACCAAAAGCATCAATTACAAGTTGAATTAGCTTTTCTTTTCCGGTGTTACCTGTTGTGGCGTAAATAAGTTGTTTTGAACTGTTGATTTTTGTATTGATTTTTTTTAAATAATTTGGAACTGTATGATTGAATCCTTCCCAAATTAAAGCACCAATATAACGAAAGTTTTGCGGTAGATTTTCTAGATAACAAAACTCTGGTAAGTCAGCAATTAAATTTAAATCCCCCGTGAGAAAATCATAGAGATAAACTAGATTTTTGAGTTGATATTTTTGGGCAACTGTTCTAAAGTTAGTCGCTAAATTTCGTTTTTGAGCAGATTGAATGGCTTTTGATGCAATAGATGCTGCTTTGTGTTTCAATGGCTGTTCTTCTTTGGAAATCATTACATCAACTGGGTTAAAATAATCGGTCATATAGCCATTTACAACCGAGATATAAGGTATTTGTGTAATTTGAGAAGAAATAGCAGCAGTTAAACGAAAATCTCCGATGATGGCATCTGGTTTAAAAGTTTCAATTACTTTTATTTCATCTTTGACACATTCTTCAATTAAGGATGGTGTAAAAGCAGCAAAGACGTTACTGTTGAAGTCGGTAATAACGGCATCTGATACAGGGAAAAATTGGAAATCGTAGTGTTTTAAGATTTGGTTATTTTCTTTAAAAGCGAAGGCGATTTCAGCACCGTTATTTTGTAGTTCTAGGGCGATTAGGATTAAGCGGGTGAGGTGGGAGAGTCCGATAGAACTGGGGATTATTAGAATACGTTTATCAAGTTTGGGGCTTGTTTTCAAATGCACTTCACCTTAATCCTTACTGCAAACAATATCTATGACTGCCTGTGGCACAAATTGGTCGTAAACAGCGAGCGCTGATATCCAATTACCAATCCATTCGCGCTTCAGAGCTTTATCAAACTGTATTGCACCATCAGCAATTGCTTCTGGGTACAGTAAATAATCTTCTAATTCGAGTGATTTAACGAGTTCAATTAATGGAAAGGATTTTGTTTTAACCAGAGTATCTTTAATTTCCTGTACTAAAGTCGAATTGTCTAATTCTAAATTCATTTCTTCCGATATGGGCAATAGAATACCCCCAGGAGACTTTTTTTTATAATCAAGTGTGTAAGATGATTTGAGGTGAAAGGTTACTCCATTGTTTTGTATAACAGTTACTGTTCCCGTATTCGGATTACGGATTGCTGTTAAATTATCGATATTGTCAATTTTTTTAAAGCCCATAACCTCAGTCATGTGCCAAATACGCCGCTCAGACCAAAATTCGCCCCACTTTGATGTTGATAGGCATCGCGTATGGCACCAACCAAAGGCTGCTTCTTGATAAGCTGCATCAGTTTCTTCGAGCAGAAATGTGTCAAGTTTATCAAACTGACCTTCAAGTTCTAGAATCGGTCGCTTACAGATAAAACAATTTTCCAGATTCATTCTATTACCTTCGCTACTGTTTTTGTAATATCTTTAATATTATCGACCAAAACTTCAATATGAGCGTAACCAGCAATATCTCCTTGTGCATTCAAGAATGCTGCTTGAAAATCTGCTCCCATGGGTTTTACAGTGCCATCCCTCGCAATTGGATTGAGAATTCCTTTTTTATTGAAGAAGGTGATCTGCCCACTCCAATCAACTACTGCCTCAGTGTGTTTTCCAGCCTTATTTAGATCAATACCAAAATGCGATTTATTTGACTGAAATACTGGATGAGTATGAGTAACAAATACTTCACCTGGGCGAATCTGTTTCTTTAAAACCCCCTTTTCTGTACCTAAAACTAAGCGTAACCCACTGTGATAAGGAGACTGGAGAACTCCAATTTCTTTACCAAACCATTTTGAGATTAATGCCAAATCATCAGGATTAATAGAATCAACTCGGACAAACCCCTGCTTTTCAAGTTTTCGCACGAGTCCTTGAGCGACGCCAGATAAATCTCGACGGAAATCCGTCGATATTGCTCTACCGTCTAGTGAAGAAGTTTCAGAATTCATCTTCGGCTTATTATTTGAGATCCCACGAGCGTAATCATCTGATTTTGTCCCATCAATTGTGCGTGAGTCTACTTCCTTCGCACCACCTTCAGCTGCTTCTTTACCCGTTTTTCCAGTATTCTTAATCCCCAACCTTTCTTTCAGCCTATTCCACCTATCCTGCAAAAAGTTCTTAACCCGATGCTTAACCCCTCCTAACTTTTGCTTAATAAAAGGAATCGCTCGCTCTTTGGCAAATTTCACACCATTACGAACCAAACCTTCAACTCGTTGACGCGCTCCTTTAGCTAAATTACTTCCTACCTGAGAAGCTTTATTTCTCAATTGACTGGCGAATCTTCTCCCAGATTGTACTAAACTGCGTCCTCTTTGAATTGCGCTTTGAGTCAAGTTTCTCATCAAAGATGTTGCTCTTTGTCTTGCTTGAGCAACTTTGCTACGAACTCTTTGTGCTATTACTCTCCCACGTCGCATGGCAGATTTTACTTGGCTCATAGCCTGAGAAACCCGGTTTTTGGCTCCGTTAAAGGCACTTTTAGCTCTACCGAGGAACTTACCGACTGCTCGACCTAGTAAACCTCTTCCTCTACTAATAAAACTACTAGCGGTTTGTCTAGCGCTACCCAATAAACCCCTAACTCCACCTTGTATTCTACTGACAACTCCTCGCGCTCGTTGACCGGCTGTTCTGGCAAAGTTGACAGCTTTTTGTCCAAATCGTCTCACTCCTTGACGTAATCTTGTTCCCTGACGAGAAGCCCACTGCATAAATCGTCTACCTTGACGAGAAGCACCTTGGAGCATTCCCTTGGCTCTACCTAAAACAGGTCTTAATAAATTATCTGCTTTTGTCAATGCTGTCTTAAGACCGCGACGAATCGCGCCTTTTGCTGCTCGTCCACCTGCTTTGATCGCATCACCAATACCAGGAATAAAACCAACACCTACTAGAACAAGATTGAACCATTGCCAAGGGTCTTTATATCCGCTCTTGTGAAGTTTCTGAATCGAAGCAACTAAGTCTCTAAGGTCAGCTAACTGTCCAGCATAGGGAACAAAGCCCATACCAATTTGACCAATGGTATTCCAGATTGTGGGGTTTTCTTTGTAATCACCAAGTACTGCACCTTCAAGTAATTCTTTGCGAATATTAAAGAATGTTTCCGCACCAGATTCTATTGTCCGTGCTATCCCGTCTAATCGTTGTAATTGACTAGGCTCATTGACGGGAGCGATTCCACCAGACTGACTACCAGCAGTGGCTATAGCTCTTTGACCTTGTTCTGCTTGTATAGCTTGAGCAAACAGTTGTCTTCTTTGGTTCCTCACTATTCGGAACATTAGATGCTCTGGCTGGAAAATATCCCAAATTTGGGGATTAGCTTGCTGATATGCTGTGGAAATTCTACCACCAAAACTTTTAACTCCACTCCATCCCCGTGCAGCCAAACCTCGCATTGGTGCGAGAACTCTACTTCTTATCCAACCAAGTCCACGCTCAGCCAATCCTTTAATCCCAGACAACAAAGCCCGTTGAATGGATAAAGGACTTGATGTGAAATTTCCTGTTGCTGTATTTCCCTTACTAAATTTATTAACAACGGTTTCCCCAGGAAGTTCTTTTGCTTGAATTAATGGTGTTTCCTCTTTCTCAGAGGGCGGCGATCGCAATTCTTTATTTAAGGAAATATCTGGTGTTTGATCAGCTAATTCTTTTGCTTGAAGGGTTTGTTCTTCCTCTTCGTTATCGGAGTGCTGGGTAGAAGTGGTTTCTTTATTTAAGGAAATATCTGGTGTTTGATCGGCTAATTCTTTAGCTTGAAGGGTTTGTTCTTCCTCTTGTGGTTGTGGAGCAGAAGACGTTTCTTTATTTGAAATATCTGGTGTTTGATCAGCTAATTCTTTAGCTTGAAGGGTTTGTTCTTCCTCTTCCGATTGTGGAGTAGAAGAGGTTTCTTTATTTAAGGAAATATCTGGGGCTTTAGTAGTTATTTTTTTCGTTTGTAGTTGTTTTCTATCTTCCTCTTCCTTCTCCCGTCGTCTAACTTGCTTATTCAGCTTTAATCCCCCAGTCTGCTGAATCGTATGGGTCAACTCATGGGCTGTCAACTCATTATTACCAGGAGATTTACCAGCACCATAGTAAATATCATTACCATGAGCAAAAGCCTGCGCTCCCAACTCCTTATTCATCTGCACGGCACTGGAGTCAGTATGCACCCGCACATTACCAAAATCAGCGTCAAACCGTGGCTCCATAAAACCACGGACATCATCAGCTAAAGGGCTACCTCCACCTTTCGAGCTTCCCAGACGACTTTCTAAACTAGAACTCGGTTGAGTCTGCTGCTGGCGATCGCCTTTTCTTTGAATTTCCTGTTGTTCTTCTTCTCCCCTCTCCATCATAGGAGAGGGGCTGGGGGAGAGGTTCCGCTGTACTGCTTCATCGGACATCCCCATAACTTTGGCTGCTGTAGTGTCAGCTTCCTGTTCGTATTTATCCCCCGGTTTACCAACAGTTAATTTAGTTTGAATTGATTCATTATCTTCATCTTCTGTCTGCTTTGAAGCTGTTGGAGCAGCAGGTTTTAAATTGATATTTTCTTCTTTATTTTCATCATCAGCAGAGACATCGGACTTCAGATTGACATCCGCTTCTTGTTCCGATTCCTTCTCCTCCGAATCATCTTCCTCACGTTGAATTACAGGTTGTGGAACCTTATAACCCATCTTGGCGAAAATATAATTTGGTGGAGGAATATTAACTGATTTATCTGCTTTTAAATCAACCTTATTTTCTTCATCATCACCAGACACATCGGATTTCAGATTTATATCCGCTTCTTGTTCTGATTCCTTCTCCTGTGAATTTTCTTCCTCACGTTGAACAACGGGTTGTGGAGCGTTAAAACCCATCTTTGCAGTAATAAAATTTGGTGGAGGAATATCTTTTGGTAATTCTTTCTTGCTTACTTTATCGTCCTCGCGAGTAGGTTCGGAGAAAGGACGTGAAGCGAATAAAGAAGGTTTAGTATCGGATTTCTTACCCCATACAGAAGATTTTCGCGTTACAAACTCGCTACCCATACCTTCCCTCCCGTGAGGTTATTAACCCTTCTAATATATACTCGTTTCATCGCTATCGAATGTTAATTAATTTACAAATAGGTGTAAGTTTTATGACAAATATTAGTTGTTAGTTGTTAGTGGTTAGTTGTTAGTTGTTAACTCCTCACTCCTAACTCCTAACTCTTAACTCCTAACTCCTAATTCCGAACACTGATTAAATGGATTACACTGATTGCACGGATAATTGTTCATTAACTCTTAACTCCTAACTCTTAATTATGTCATCCCCCAATTTGTACGGTAGGACAACCCATAACAATGCTATTCGGTGGTCCAATTGCTTCTTGAATTGTGTCTCCCATGCGACAAGCGGGAAGTCCATTAATTAATACTGTGGCACTACCAGTAATTACTACACCAGGACCGTGTATAGGTAGAGGCAAGGGAGGTAGTAAGGGTGTTGCACAAGCATGAATATCAACTCCTTGAGCAGCCATACCTGTAATTTTTTCAGCCATTTTCTTAGCTTCATCGATTTTGGTTTCGACTGCGTTTGCTTGAGCGATGGGATTGCCACTTGCTGCTGCTAAATCAGCTTTGGCTATGTTTTCTACTGATTCTTTAACTGTATTCATTAAATCAGCTACTGCTACGGCTGGCATCCCTCGCCATGCTGGTAATCCTCCAATTAATACGGTGGGGCTTCCGGTTCCTCCTGTCAATACTGGTGGAAGAGGATGCGCTACTGGATCTGTAATTCTTGCTGCTGGTTTACTCATGGTTTTGGTAATTGGTAATGGGTAATTGGGAATGGGTAATTAGAAATGGAGCATGGGAAGGAGGATAAAATTAAGGTTGGTTACTGGTAATTAAGGATTGGGAATTGCTAATACTCCACCACATAAATTTTGATGACCGAAATATTTTAGATTTTAGATTTTGGATTGAATAACCCCCAATCCCCAATCCCCACTTCCTCATTTAATTTAATTCAATTTAATCATTGCGCCTTTAACAGTAATTACACCACTGGCGTTGATATCAATGTTACCAGTAGAACTAATGCTAATAGTGGGAACAGGATTGTCATCCATACGAATTTTATGTCCTCCTGTTGTTTCAATTTCTACAAATTTTTGATTATCATCCATACGAATTTTATGTCCTCCTGCTGTTTCAATTTCAACAAACTTTTCAGTGTCGTTAAACCGCAGTTTGTGACCGGAACCGGTACCTGTTTGGATATAATAACCGCGCTTTTCTGCACCTTTATCTTCATCTACAAACCAGGCTTTATGACCGAAACGAGTTGTAGAACCACGCAACCGCACTTTTTCACCGGCTACTATATCGCCGATTTCTCTGGGTGTGGGGTCTGTACCATTCCATACTCCACCAATGATATAAGGACGATGCATATCTCCGTGTTCAAAGGCGACTAATACTTCATCGTTTATCTCTGGAAACCAGTAATTTCCCCTATTCGCTCCTGCTCCGGGAGCTACTATTCTTGCCCAATTACTAGCGTGGTCTTCGGTCATGGTAGGAAATTTGACTTTAACTCTGCCCCAGCCTTCTGGGTCTTCGTTATCGGTAACAATTCCGACCAAAAATGAATTTCCGGGTTGCGGTTTATTCTGAGATGCTAATGCGGTTAATAAGTTACCTCCACGGGAACCGCGAATGCTAAACTCGGTGCTGTAAACTCTTTCTGAATAGATATGACGGGTTTCGGTAATATAATATTTTCCGCTGTGCTGTCCCATGTCTTCCAGATTCACCAATGTTCCCGGACGAATTTTGGTGTTACCTTCAGCTTTTGCGTCAGCGTTGATAAATTGTCCTCCCAATTCATCGCATAATGATTGCGCGATCGCGTCTGCTTCTTTAGGATTAAATACCGGTTGATCTACAACTATCATTTTAGGTGTAGGAGGTTTGCCATTAAATTTATTACTAGTTTCGCTACCTACACCATTTTGAGTATCTGTAATTACATTTGCGGATTTGGCGGTAGATACAATTGGTCTTTTTTGGCTATAATCCCAACCACGTACTTCAACTTCTTTTACTTGTTCTGCACTTGTAACGCGAATGCGGAAACTATGCAAGTTGGTTAACCATTTAAGTGTTAATTCTTCGCTATCAGCTTTGGGTTTGCGAAAGTTAAGTTTACCATCTTGAATAAACAGTTCAAAACCAATTCTTGTAGCTCTTTCCCGCAAGAATTCCATGTTGGTTTGATTGGATTGAAAAATATATTCATGGACGACACCACTTGCATCAATTTTACCAATTTTTATACCGACTTCTTCGATAATTTTCTTGACAATATCGCTATCAGTCATGTTCTGAAAAGAACGGTTATGTCTTCCACGATGTAAGCGATGGGAAACATCATAACCTCTAACTATTACAGGTGCTTGAGATTTGCCAGTGAAATTCGTATCAATTGCCGTAATTTCTCC
>JBCBQE010000095.1:0-12459 GCA_039820385.1 Cyanobacteria bacterium J06635_10 | reverse complement strand
AAGTTCGCTTTTATCACCAGTGCGAGTCATCGTTTTTACAGCTTCATCTTCATCGCTAGCGAACTTCTTAAAGGACCTTTATATTTTGTAATTGTAGCAACTATTTGCGGTACCTTATTTTATAAAACTTTTCCCGGAGTTATGGCAATGACAACTCTTGGTTGGGGAGATGGTATTGCGCCGATTATTGGTTCTCGCTACGGTAAATTGAAATATGAAGTACTCAGCAGTAAAAGTGTGGAAGGAAGCGCGTCAATGTTTATCGCTGCTTTTGCTGCAAGTCTGTTTTTTGTTTGGCTAATTATACCAAGTGAATTTAATGTGATGCGGATTTTTCTGTTATCTGCGATCGCAACTGTAGTGGAAGCTTGTAGTCCAAAAGAAATTGATAATATTTTGATTCCAGTTGTGGTAATTCTAGCGGCTTTAACTGTTATTTAGATTCAACGAATAGTTCTAATAAACTCGAACCAATATAAATATATCCAGCAACAACTATAGTACTGCTTAATATTAAAGCAATTAAAAAGTGAGTATATTTGATTTTTGTTAAACCAATGGCATAGCTAATTATATCTTGGGAAAGAGGCATGATAATGATCATAGAAAAAATGCTACGATGGCTTTTCAATTTGTTGATAAATTTATCTAATTCATCTAAATTGCCTTTCCCTATAAATATTTGAGCTACTTTTCGTCCAAATTTTCTCGATATCCAGAAGTTCGCACTGCATCCAATAATAGTGGCGATATAGCTTAGTAAGAAAGCATGATGTTTACCAAATAATGTTCCACCTACTATAAATAATGAACTTCCACTCAAAGGTGCAATGATTAAGCTTATTGCACATAAAGCGATAAATACTATAGGTGCCCATACACCAGTTTTTTTGATAAAAAGTTGAGCGTTGTCTAACCCTATAATTTGTAGGGTAAACGCCATCGTTATATACAAAATAATTACAATTACAAATGCTAATAAAATATTTTTTAGGTTAGATATGAATCGCATTACACTATTTATTTTTTTTTAAGTAAAGTTGAATTTTCTGTGAATAAATAATTAATTATTTACTTATATAGTTACATTTTACTACTTTTAGGATCGGGATTAAATATATAACGAGAAATAAATAAAATTAAGTAAAGCAATATACAAGGAAAATTGCTTGAAGTAAGTAAAGTTCGGTTACTTTTATATTGCTGTTTATTTAAATGTGATAGGTTAAAAAAAAGGCAGAGGTGAGAAAAATGGAGAAAACGGTAACTTTAGAAACAACACTAGAATTAGTAAAGCAACTTTCGCTGGTCGATAAAGTTCGTTTAATTGAAAAAATTGCACCTCAAATTGAAAAGGAGTTAACAAATATTCAACCCAAAGCACGACAATCTTTGAGAGGAATGTGGCGAGGTGCTAATATTACTGAATCAGATATTGATGAAGTTAGAAAAGAAATGTGGAGTAATTTTCCGCGTGAGGATATTTGATGTCGGATGTGGTGACTGATACCCATGCTCTAATTTGGTATTTAGAAGATAATTCGCGTCTAAGTGCTGCTGCAAACGAGGTTTTTTATAAATGTGATAAAGGCGAATTGTTAATTCATATTCCTACAATTTGCTTAGTAGAAATTGTTTACTTACAAGAAAAAGGGCGTATTTCGGCAGATATGAAAGCACAGCTTGATAATGCTTTAAAAAATGGAAAGAGTGGATTAGTTCTAGCCAACCTTACTGCTGGTGTTGCTGATGCATTGGCTACGATACCACGAAATATTGTCCCTGATATGCCGGATAGGATTATTGTAGCGACAGCGAAACATCTAGGTTTACCATTGATTAGTAAGGATAATAAAATAACCTCGTCTGGAATAAGTATTGTTTGGTAAAGCCGGAATTTTAGAATGGCGATTAGCGTTCAGCTAGATGCCTTCGGCATATCGCACTTGATAAGACTATGACTATAACAGGATATTTATTAATTGTGAAAATTAATAAAATTATTCTTACTGCAATACTACGTTGTAGGTTTTTATCTAAGCACACTAATTTTTATGTTAGAAAAGCAAACTAGTTGGGAAAAATATGAAGAGTATACGAGAATAATTCTTAATCATAGGGTAGTTAAACAATATTTAAAAGAAAATTACAATTTATTTGATATTACAATCCAACCTAAGAAAAAATTTATAGGTGTATCTGGAGCAAGGAGGGAAATAGATGCTTATGGTTATAATAATAATGACTTGATATTAATTGAATGTAAACATTACAAAAATAATACTAAGGTAGACCAAAATATTGTTGCTGCATTTGCTTACATTATTAGAGATATAAAAGCAAAGTGTGGAATTATTATAACTACAGTAGGGCTACAATCTGGGGCTAACAAAGTCGCTACCCACGAAAATATACAAATAGTACAAATTCATCAAAACTCTACAGATAAAAACTTTTTCATTCGTTTTTCAAAACAGAATCAATCACTTCTTAGTATTACGGATAAAATAGGTGGTATAAGCGCTGGTTCAGGAAAATGTAAAGTCACTCACTACCCATTACAGGGAGCACAGAAAAGGTTAATACAGGAAAGTCAGATTCAAGGTAAAAATAAAACAGATTTTTCTTATGAAGATATATTAAAAAAGGCTAAGCAAATAATGTCTGAGGATTCAAGTTTTGATAATTAGTACTTAAATATTCTTAAGCACATACCATTCTGTAATACAACCTATAATCATTAAATGGTTTTAGCCTGTCATATTCTAAGGATGTTCCTACCCCACCTTACTACTCGCCGGATACTGCTCTAACACCTGCTTCACATACCTCCCCGTATAGGATTTTTCATTCTTCGCTATATCTTCTGGAGTACCCACAGCCACAATTTCCCCTCCTTTATCGCCACCTTCGGGGCCTAAATCTATCACCCAATCAGCGCAACGAATCACGTCTAAGTTATGCTCAATAACTAATATGGAATTACCTTTATCTACCAATCTTTGCAACACATCTAATAATTTATGTACGTCGTAGAAAGATAATCCCGTGGTGGGTTCATCAATTAAATAAAGCGTTTTCCCGGTAGCACGACGGGATAATTCTGTAGCTAATTTCACCCGTTGCGCTTCACCACCCGATAAGGTTGTGGCGGGTTGTCCCAATTTTACGTATCCCAAACCGACATCTACTAGAGTTTGCAGTTTGTTCGCTGCTTTGGGAATGTTGGTAAAAAATCTCAATGCTTCTTCAACTGTCATGTTGAGTACATCGGAAATGGATTTATCTTTGTATTTTACCTGTAATGTTTCGCGGTTATATCTAGCACCTTTACAGACTTCGCACTGTACGTAAACGTCGGGTAAAAAGTTCATTTCGATCACGTTTACACCTTGCCCTGCACAAGCTTCGCAACGCCCACCTTTAACGTTGAAAGAAAATTGTCCCGGTTTGTAACCCCGCGCTTTGGCTTCGATGGTTTCGGAAAAAACTGCACGAATTGCATCGAATACCCCCGTATAAGTCGCCGGATTGGAACGAGGGGTTCTACCGATGGGCGATTGGTCGATTACAATTGCTTTATCAATTGCTTTCAATCCCTTGATGCCGTCGATTTCTTTGGGCATCGGCACTTTTTTACTTAGGTGGTGTTGTAGTGCCGGATAAAGTAATTCGTTGACTAAAGTTGATTTACCCGAACCCGAAACACCGGTTACCGTAACTAATTTACCTAAAGGAATTTCTACATTAATATTACGCAGGTTGTTGCGACGGGCATTTTGAATGACTAAATTTATGCCGTTTCCTTCCCTTCTCTGGGCAGGAGTTTCAATTACTCGCCTTCCCGATAAGTAGGCACCAGTCAAAGAATCCTCCGCATCTAGCATTGCCTGTAAATCACCTTGGGCTACAATATGCCCTCCGTGAATACCCGCACCAGGACCAATGTCAACAATGTGGTTGGCAGCGCGAATTGTTTCTTCATCGTGTTCTACAACAATTAATGTGTTGCCTAAATCCCGCAATCTAAATAAAGTTTGCAGCAATCTAGCATTGTCGCGTTGGTGCAAACCAATACTTGGTTCGTCCAGTACGTATAATACGCCAGTTAACCCCGAACCAATTTGAGTTGCTAACCGAATCCGCTGCGCTTCCCCACCCGAAAGCGTCATCGCAGTCCGATTTAAAGTTAAATAATTCAAACCCACATCCAAAAGAAACTGCAACCGCGCTTTAATTTCGCGCAATACCAAGTCTGCAATTTGCATTTGGCGTTTACTTAACTGTAAATTATTAATTCTTTCCTGAGCTTCAGTAATCGAAACTCCAGTCAAATCTAAAATTCGATACTGTCCCAATCTCACCGCTAAAGCTTCCGGCTTCAACTTTTTCCCATCACATACCGGACAAGGTTGGTCAATTATATACTGTTCTAATTTATGCTTAATTAATTCCGAACCACCCTCATACTGACGCTGTAAAATCGGTAATACGCCTTTAAATTTTTTTGTGCGTTCCGATTCCGGAGTTTTGCTTTCCCCTTGTAAAATTATCTCCTGCTGTTCCGGTGTCAAATTTTGCCACTGCGTCTGTAATTCAAACCCGTAATCCTGTCCCAGAGCGTAAAGTAATTCCAAATAATAAGAATTATCTTTTTCAGACCAAGGTGCGATCGCCGCGTATATTGGTACTTGAGGATCGGGAACGACTAAATCGGGTGAAAATCTTTTTAATGTACCGATTCCATGACAATTGGGACAAGCACCATAAGGTGAATTAAAGGAAAATAAGCGTGGCGATAATTCTTCCATTACCGCGCCATGTTCGGGACAAGCGAAGTTTTCAGAGAATACTAATTCTTGGTCAATATTATCTTCTTTCTTATCCCCCTCCTTTTCCAAGGAGGGGTTAGGGGAGGTAGGAGTATAGAGGATTACAGCAATTCCCTTAGATTGCTTTAAACAAGTAGAAAGAGAATCGACTAAACGCTCTTCAATACCGGGCTTTTTAATTAAACGGTCTATAACAACTTCTATAGTATGAGTATATTTTTTATTTAATTCTATAGAATCCGAAAGTTCTCGCACCTCGCCATCAATACGCACCCGAACAAATCCTTGAGAAGCAAGACTAGATAACAATTTGGCGTGAGTACCTTTCTTGCCGCGAACCACCGGCGCAAGGATTTGGAACTTAGTACGTTCCGGTAACTCCATAATTTTATCTACCATTTCATCTATCGTTTGAGGAGCGATAGACCTGTCACATATGGGACAATGGGGTTCGCCAGCCCTACCAAATAACAGTCGTAGATAATCGTAAATTTCTGTTACCGTTCCCACAGTAGAACGCGGGTTATGAGAAGTTGACTTTTGATCGATGGAAATCGCTGGACTTAATCCTTCAATTGCCTCCACATCCGGCTTATCCATCTGTCCTAAAAATTGCCGCGCATAGGAACTAAGGGACTCAACATAACGGCGCTGCCCTTCAGCAAATATAGTATCAAATGCCAAAGAAGACTTACCTGAACCAGAAACGCCGGTAAAAACAATCAGTTGGCGCGAAGGTATTTCTAAATCAACATTTTTTAAATTATGCTGCCTAGCACCGCGAATGCGGATTGTATTTTGATGGTGGGAGTTAGGAAGGTATCCGTTTAGGGATGCAGCTAACTTAGTTTCTGACATATCAGCTTTCTAGAGATGGCGGCAAGGGACAATCCTTAATAATACTATCGTTACTGTTGTTATGGTAGAACAATCGTACTGAAAATGCTAAATAAAGCCCAAGAGTATGGGGAATTGTTTGCGGACTCTTTAGTGTTCGTAAACTTAGTAACTTTACTTACGAATTATTACGTAGAGTCTAATTTTGTCCAAAGCTTTATTATCAAACATTTTTGCCGGATATACGCATTTCTATCGATAGTGAAAGGGCTCCCTAGATAATTTTTTTAGGAGAAAAAATTATCTAGGGTACCCGTCAAATTGATTTAACTTCACGGATAGTAGTCTACTGTGAATTATGAGACAAAAAAGTTTTTTCCCCGAGATGGAACCTTAAATGCAGGGGCTTTGAATCCTCCGTAAAAAAAAATGGGCAGGCTTTAAAACAAATTAACTCGTGGTGAACAGCGGTATCTCTCGATCCGAAGCCTGCCCGGGCACCCCAAACGGCAATATTGGGTTGGTGTACTAGTAGGAGTCCCCAGATGAAGGTGAAACGGAACTTGGGAACAGCAAGCAATAAATAAGAAGAACGAAAATCAACAGTTAATAGCGGCTGCTTCCTTTTTGTGATTATTCAGTTATTTTGATTTTCTGAATTTGTTTAACAAAAAATTATAATTTTACGTTTTGTAAATTACTACGGGGATTGAAGGTACGGATATCTCGGATTTTTTCATAATATTCCCGCTCTTGCGGGCTAATATCTTTAGGTGTGGCGATCGCAATTTTGACTAATTGGTCGCTGCGATCGCCTTTATGCTTATGCCAACCTTTACTGCGTAAGCGTAAGGATTGACCTGCACGTACTCCCGCTGGAAGTTTCACATCAACCATACCGTCAGGTGTTGGTACTCCAATGGTTGCTCCCAAAACTGCTTCATCAGGAGTAATCTGTATTTCACATACCAAATTGTCCCCATCAAATTTGAAAAATGGGTGAGAAGCAAGTTCGACCACTAGGTATAAATCGCCACGTCTTTGACTTAAAGGGCTAACTGGCCCTTTACCTCTGACTCGTAGACGACTACCAGGCTTTGCGCCAGCAGGTATACGAACATCAATAGTTTCACTACCTAAATTAAAGCGCTTTTGTACGCCATGGAAAGCTTCTGAATAAGTTAAAGAAATCGTGGCTTCACTATCTTGAGCAGCACCTCCACCCATATCTTGGAAACCGCCATAGTCATTAAACCCACCAAAACCACCCGTACCACCAGTTGAAGTCCGATAGGAATAACTTTGTCTTCCTCCACGGTTTGGGCCACCAAAGCGTCCTAACAATTCATTAATAAAATCGTCAAAACTACTATACTGACCGAAATCAAAGCCATTCATATCTACACCGCCAGCAGCACCACCACCGGGGAAACCTTGTCCGACTTGCTTCCAATATTGACCAAATTGGTCGTATTTCTGACGCTTTTCGGGATCTGATAATACTTCGTATGCTTCGTTAACTTCTTTAAAACGCGCCTCAGCTTCCTTGTTACCTTGGTTTACGTCAGGATGATATTTGCGGGCTAATTTACGAAAAGCTTTTTTAATATCTTCTTGAGTAGCGCTTTTATTTACTCCTAAAATCCGATAATAATCTTTGAAGTCGGTTGCAGCCATCGACAATCCTCCTCACTTATACTTACTTTATATTTTTTACATGTATGAATTGAGTCAAATTTCCTGCGTAAGTTACGATCGCGGACATTCGGACTCTGATTTTAAATTAACAAATATTAAATTATTTCTAGGTGCGGTTCTTGCTAGTCTGGAGCAGGGAAATTTCCGTACAGAACACAAACTAAGGCAAAAAGGTGAATCTGAATTTAAATATCGCCCTCTTCAAGAGACAGGCTTCTATAATAAAGCAAAAAAGAAAAAATCTTGAACAACAGGACTTACACACTCTTAACAAAAAATTAAATATTTGAGACCAAAGGGTGTTGCTTTTGCCTGTAAATCAATTGATTGTAGAGTGGGTAAGTCCTGATTATTTGATAGTGATTAGTTGTTAGATATTTTACTAACTACTTTTATGCTATCTAGGTTTCCTTCTTATTAATGATTATTGACTAAATGATTGTTGCGTCGGCGATCGTTGCATTTTTAAGTACCACCACAATACCGTTGCGGATGTAAAAGCCTTGATCTTCACGGTCAGCTTCTTGAACGTTATCTTTGTTGATAATTTGCACGTCACAACCTATCCGGGCATTTTTGTCAATAATGGCACGGCGAACTGTAGTGTTTGCCCCGATACCTAAACTAGCAGGACCGTTACTACAGTCAGATTGACGTTCGGCATAAGGCTGGTAATAATCTGCCCCCATAATCAAAGTATCTTCGATATTGCATCCAGATTCAACACGGGTTCGGACTCCTAAAACCGAGTTAACAATACGGCAATCTTTGAGAATACAACCTTCTCCAATCATTGATTGTGCTATTTGACAATTTAATAATTTAGTCGGAGGTAGGTAACGAGAACGGGTGTAAATCGGTGCTTCTTCGTCGTAAAAGCTAAAGGGTGGTCGGGGTTGCTGAGTTAATGCCAGATTTGAGTTGTAAAACGCCTCAATGGTTCCAATATCTTCCCAATAGTCATCGAACAAGTAAGCTTGAATGTTGTAACGATCTAAGGCACTAGGAAGAATTTCCTTACCGAAATCGGTTTGGTCTTTTGATTGTTTGAGCAAGTCGAGTAAAACTTGTTTTTTAAAGACGTAAATCCCCATTGAGGCGATGTAAGGCTTCTCTTTAGCTTGGTCTGCATCCAAACCAAGTACAGTTGTATCAACAGCCATTGTCTTTAAAGCATCACCTTTAGGTTTTTCGCTGAAGCTCAAAACCTTACCATTATCGTCAATTTTTATTAAACCAAAGGCAGAAGCGCCACGTTCGTCCATCGGAACCACTGATAAAGTCACATCAGCTCCAGTTTCTCGATGACGTTGGACAAACTGACGGTAGTCCATACGATAAAGATGATCGCCAGATAAAATCAGATATTCATCTACATCCCATTCTTGAAAAAGCCACTGATACTGACGCACCGCATCGGCAGTACCTTGAAACCAACTTGAACTACTTGGGGTTTTCTGTGGAGCAAGAACTTCTACGAAACCTTCGGTAAAACCAGCAAAGCTGTAAGTACGAGCAAGGTGGCGGTTTAGGGAAGCTGAATTGAACTGCGTCAAAACATAAATTTTAAATATTTCTGAATTTATACAGTTACTAACTGGAATATCTATCAAACGATATTTCCCAGCTAATGGTACGGCTGGTTTAGCACGGAACTTGGTTAATGGATAAAGGCGGGTACCCGCACCACCACCAAGAATAATACCTAAAACTTTTTTCATTTTATATTTCTCCAGACTGCCGATCTGCTCTCACTAATCAGTTTATGACTGTGTGTGACAGCTCGCACAGAGAAATTAAAGATTAAGGTAAGTTAATGAAAACACTATAGCTGTAGTCAAAAATAATACTTACAATTATTCTATGCTTATGGTGATGTATCAATTAACCTTAAAATTTATTAAGTAATTATATTCTCAGTATTCTAATCTCCACTAACAAAACGCAATTTCTCAGAAAGCTTCAGATACTGTACCCAAGACTGCTCCGAAAGCTGAGAAATTGCATTTGGTGACACGGTTGCTGTAAATACATCTCTCCCTACAGTGATGTTACTGATATTTAAACTTTCTAAAAGAGCAGTTGCTGCAGAGTCTAGAACCGATTCAGTATGAAAACTACTAAACAAGGTTTTGATGGGTCTTTAATTTGTTTAAGTGCCAATATAAGAGCGGTATCTAACTTAGCAAAGTTCATAAACTCTTGAAGTGAAGAAGGGGGCAGGTAATAATAATCTTACTTGTCCCTTTTTCAACCTATCAAGTATACAGTTAACTAAAATCCATCCTTTCTTATATAAAGGATTTAATTGGGCGGTAATATGAGATAATTAGAAGCATAGGGTTTGAATCAGTAATTTGATAAACTTCCTTGCTCTTTAGCAGGTAAATATGCTGAGGCTAGCAGTAGATGCAAGCCTCATCTATTGTGTTAGGTTAGATCGGGCATTTGAATTGATAGGCATCAAAGTATTTGAATTTGGCGATCCTTCATAATTGGTCAAATACCAACTACTAGCCTTCTTTAAAGATTTTCTGCATTAATTAACCCAAATCCCCACTTATTATCAAATGTTCCTTGTTTTCGCGAGGGAATAGAACTATTTTTGTATAGCAGTTTTTTCACGGCTTCGGGATCAAGTTTAGGATTACGTTGCAGCAGTAGTGCAACTAAGCCAGTCACGAATGGCGTAGCCATACTAGTACCGGCTAATGCTACAAACTTGGAATTAATAATCATCGACCGATTTAAATCAGCATCGCTAGAAAGGGCTGAAACTATCATTGCCCCCGGTGCAGCAATATCTGGCTTTTGAACGCCATTTCGTAAAGGTCCTTCACTACTAAATTCTGAAATAGTATCTAACTCTAGACCCATTTTTCGTTCTTTGCCATCAATATCAATATATTTATCTTTTGAAGTATAAGATGCAACTGTTATACCACTGCTAGCAGATCCGGGAGAACCAATTTTTACCGAATCGGCAATACTTTTACCCGTAAAAAATACTGAATTAGCGTCATCTAAAGTCCAAACGTCTACACGAGTGTCTTTTGAGGATGTGTTGCGTAGGCGCAACTGCCACACACCACCTGGTACGGGTTGATTAAATTGTCCTTCACCAGTACCGCGAATTTGCACGAAGAAATTATAATCGCCGTTCATTGGGTCTTGGCCCGGTGTTACTATTTCTACTAGTGCATCCGACAAATTGTATTGTTGTGCGGGATTATCGTCAGTAATAATTGGTTGGAAAGGAGTAACAAAACCGTTGGGGCTCCGCACCGAAACTTCTAGCTGAGAATCTCTAGAATACCAACCGTTTAACCACACTATACCTACTTGATTTAAAGGTGCGGAAAAACGCATGGTGCTAATATCGCCGCAGTTGACAACGGTTTGGCCGTGAATGTTGTCGTTACCTTCGTTACCCGCAGCAGTACAAACAATTCTTCCCGGGCCAGTTTCAGCGTCGATAATTTTGGACAGAGAATCCGTACCATCATGACCATCGGCATGTCCGCCTAGGCTAAGATTTACAACAGCTGGAAGCCCCATCTCGCTGGCAACTCGAAAAACATAGCGAACGCCATCGGCGATATGAGCATCCTGTAAATCAGTTTTGACAATAATAAATTTTGCCTCTGGTGCAACACCGCAAAATTCTCTATCGGAACCGCCAGCAATACCCGCAACATGAGTACCATGTCCGTCAGAATCAATAGACATCGCCATGTATTTGTCGGTTAGTTCAGCACCATAGCTGCCTTCTGGAACTCCCTTTCCTGATAATGTTTGGTCCCAAATACGTAAAATGCGTCGGTCAAAAGCAGGATGTTGTGAATCAATACCGCTATCTATAATACCGATAACTACACCTTTACCACTCAGTTTTGAGTTTTTTTGTCTAAATTGCGGTAAGGCTACTTTCTCCGGTGCAATATCCATGCGCCAGTGCAATTTTCGCGATGGCTTAATACGCTCAATGGCAACTTCATCAGATAAACGCCCTAAATTCTCGATAGGTAAAAAAGCAGTTCGTACTCGACCCCTATTTTGATTGATTTTAATGCCGTACTGTGATAAATGACTCAAGTCTGCTTGTTCGTCACAGTAAATAAAAACTACGGTACGAATTGGCTTCAAGGCACCTTGAGGCGCAATTATACCAAGCGAACGCCTGTGAGTTGTGAGTGCTTGACCTCCCTCCCTATTATAGTCTTCATAAGCTAACAATATTCCAGGAGAAAGTTTTTCGTGTCTCATATTAACCTCTACTTAACTTTGAGTGCTGCAAGATTTTACCAGGATAAGTCGCCTAAATTACATTTACTACAAGTCTTTTTTTTCTTTGATTGCTTAATGAAACTATAGTTATATTTTTCTACAATCAAAATATTTGCTTTGTAGCTGCATCTTGATGATTCTCTGGCAGACAAACTAATGACTCCTTGACAAAAAGCCATTGAATAAATACACAGTTTTATTTGTCGATTACAGATAATCGAATAAAATGAAAAATACCGTTACAAATAAACAAACGCTTAGGTGCGGCTTCGCTTGATGGTTTATCCTGTAGAGACGTTTTTGTTCTGTGACATATCTACATATAAATTCATACCGTCATTAAGCAATGTCCAAGATTTTATTAGTTTGAGCTATAGTTGCATTGTTTTCGTACGTCAAAAATAAATCGTACTAAATTTTACTTGCTATTTCCAAAAACGATAATCTTTTCTCCAAGGCAACATCCGGATTAATACTGCGAAAGTTTTATCAAAAGTAATCTTCAAGGACAGACAATAATCTATTTCAAGCTATCGACTTACGTATTTTCTCTATGTACACTAGTATAAGTTATTTGTTATACTTGATATTAACGATTGTAATCAATTTGTTTCAGGTTAGTTTTTAATTCGACAAAAGCATAATCTCTAAGCAAAATATATCTGATTAATCTGTTGAATCATGCTTAATTTTTTTCAATAATACGTTATTATAAATTCTCATTTGATCCAGGCGATCAAATTTTTAGCCCATCAAATAGTGTAAAGTTGAAGTTATTGTTACAAAAAATTAAGAAAGAATTAAT
>JBCBQE010000094.1:0-12472 GCA_039820385.1 Cyanobacteria bacterium J06635_10 | reverse complement strand
CTGCTTTTTCGGTGTTGCGGTGTGAACCCATACGTTTTTAAACAGGTTGTTCGCGCCTGTGCTGCTAACATCACTTTACGTCGTATCAAATTTGGCACTACCGACGAACTCATGCCTGTGTAGGGTTCCCATTAAAATTTTTTTCTTCTAAAAAAATTTTAATGGGTGCCCGTGTTAGACCAGTAATATTATTCTACCATGGAAAGCCGGACAATAAATTGTCCTACGGGCTAACCCCATAAATAGAATTTAGGGACCTGTGCCCTATGATTTTCGGTCATCCTTGATAGACTCCTCAGTAACTTAGGGACACTCTAATCGTCGTGTCCCTATTTACTTCTTGATATTAAAGATTTTAAAAATTAAACTTTAGCAGCAGCCTTAGTTTTAGCAGCAAGTTCGCCACTAGCATACTTAGCAGCAAACTCATCTAGAGGAATTTGCTTAATCTTGCTACCATGACCTGCAGTACCAAACGCTTGATAGCGATCCAAGCAAACCTGCTTCATGTACTTGATAGAAGGCTTGAGGAAGTGACGGGGGTCAAAGTTAGCTGGATCTTTAGCAGCAGCTTCGCGGAAAGCAGCGGTGATAGCCAAACGGTTGTCGGTGTCAATGTTCACCTTACGTACACCACTCTTGATACCCTTCTGAATTTCTTCAACAGGTACACCGTAGGTTTCAGGAATCTTACCACCGTACTGGTTAATCATATCCAACCACTCTTGAGGTACGGAAGAAGAACCGTGCATTACAAGGTGGGTGTTAGGTAAACGGTTGTGGATTTCTTCAATTCGGCTGATTGCCAAAATTTCACCAGTAGGCTTACGAGTAAACTTGTAAGCACCGTGGCTGGTTCCGATCGCAACTGCTAATGCGTCAACTTGGGTTCTTTCTACAAATTCAACAGCTTCATCAGGATCTGTTAAAAGTTGTTCTTTAGTAAGAACTCCTTCAGCACCGTGTCCATCTTCCTTGTCACCCATTCCAGTTTCCAAAGAACCCAAACAACCAAGTTCTCCTTCTACAGAAGCACCAACCGCGTGAGCAACTTTCACAACTTCAGCGGTAACGTTGACGTTGTACTCAAAGCTAGCTGGAGTCTTGGCATCAGCTTCCAAGGAACCATCCATCATGACGCTGGTAAAACCATTGCGAATTGCGGAATAGCAAGTTGCAGGGCTGTTACCATGGTCTTGGTGCATAGCAATAGGAATCTCTGGATGGGTTTCCACTGCGGCCAAAATCAGGTGGCGCAGGAAGTTTTCCCCTGCATACTTACGCGCACCGCGTGAAGCTTGCAAAATCACAGGGCTATTAGCTTCTTCAGCAGCCTGCATAATAGCTAGGATTTGCTCCATGTTGTTAACATTGTAAGCTGGGATGCCGTAACCATTCTCAGCAGCATGATCCAACAGCAGACGCATTGGTACGAGCGCCATATATATTCCTCCTAATTTAGTTATTAGCTAATCTGTTTAAGATAAGCGTAATTCTTACGTTAATCTTAAGATAATTTTCAACTTATAGGAAATTATAACTATTTGTGCGTACCTATGTTGAAAAAGTTTCTATACATCAAATTGGATTGAAGGGTGTGGTACATAGGGAACACTTGAAAGTTAGGAACTTTTTCCCTAACTCCTTTATCTCCTAATCTTTGTCTCCTTGTCCCCCATTGGTAAATAGAGGAAAAACGAAACATCTTACTTCTAAATGGGTGGCCTGGGATTCGAACCCAGAACAAATCGGTTAAAAGCCGAGTACTCTACCGTTGAGCTAGCCACCCATCGCGTTTTTCGCGACTAATGAATAATAGCACATAACCCTGTTGTTTTGTAAAGGGGGTTTAGGAAAAAATTGCTGTAATCAGAATTGTTGCCGATTTAGTCGCCCCAGGTTCTACCACAGTTAAGTGTTCTCCTGTATTTATGGCATTACGTGGTCCGCTCCAAGGCTCCAAACAATAAAAGTCTTTACCTTTAACCGTCCAAAATACCAAAGTAGAGAAAATATCATCATATTCCAGCGTTATTTTTAAGTTACGACTTTTATCTGTAACGCTGGTCGATTTTGCACTTAGCTGTTTAAATGCAACATCAATTTCATCGCGACTAAAATCAAAGTTACCGTTAAATGAGTGTAATTCTTCGCTACCTTTCTCTTGAAATTTTTGAGATGGAATTTCAAACTCTAGCTGATTTTTATCGGGAGCTAAAAAGTAAGGATGAAAACCTACTGAAAAAGGCATTGATTCGGCGGAAAGGTTTTTAATTTCTTGGATTATTTTGACTGTATTGCCATACAGTTGATATGTAAAGTTAACCTGAAAATCAAAAGGATAAACCGCTTTAGTTTGTTCGTTGCTTTTCAGAACAAGCTTGAGAGAAGCATTGTCTACAGCAACCTCTTCGCCTACTTCCCAAGGTAAGTTACGACCAAAACCATGTTGCTTCAGCTTATACTGCTTACCATTCAAAGTGTAAGTATCATCAGGCAAATTTCCGCAAATGGGAAATAAAATCGGATTACCACCTCTAATGCTCATTTCCGGCTTTGCAAAGCGTTCTTCATCCATATAAAAAACTTCTTTACCGTCAATGCGCCACTTAGTAATAATACCGCCACGTCCGGGTAGTACTTCTAACTGAGACTTTGCTTTTTCGTCAGTTAATATGTAGGTTTCGTACTGTCTTTGCTCGACGTTTACAGAAAACATGATTCAATCTTAGTTATTAGTGGTTCGTGGTTGGTAGTTGATGCTTGGTAGTTAGAAGTAAAGAGCTATGAAATGAAAAATATATTCATTCATAACTCGTCACTTTTAACATGCAGCCCTTTAACCTTTAACCCGATTACTCGTCTTCAGCAAATATAAAGCGATATAATTCGCTCGGATCTGGTTCGGGGCTGCTTTCGGCGAATTCCACAGCTTCATCAATAGTTGCTTGGATTTTGCGCTCTATATCTTTGAGTTCTTCTAGAGTTGCTAAATTTTGCTCGACTAGACAAGCTGTGAATTTCTTAATTGGATCGCGATCAAACCAGAATTCTTTTTCTTCTTTACTACGCATTTCGTCTGGATCTGCTAAGGAGTGACCCCGGAAACGGTAGGTTAGTGCTTCGATTAATGTTGGGCCTTCTCCAGCACGGGCGCGTAATACAGCTTCTTGAGCAACAGAACGCACTGCTAGTACATCCATTCCATCAACTTCCACCCCAGCCATACCAAATGCGCTAGCTTTCTTGTAAATTTCTGGTACAGAAGTTGCACGTTCGTGAGACATTCCAATTGCCCACTTATTATTTTCTACCACGAAAATAATCGGCAGTTTCCATAAAGCTGCCATATTTAATGTTTCATAAAACTGACCGTTATTGCAGGCTCCATCGCCGAAAAAAGCTGCGGTAACTTGGTCGGCGCTTTCATCTCCCATGACTTCACGACGGTATTTGCTTTGGAAAGCTGCTCCCGCAGCTACCGGAATACCCTCAGCGACAAATGCATAACCACCCAAAAGTCGGTGTTGAGCGGAAAACATGTGCATCGAACCACCGCGTCCTTTGCTACAACCAGTAGCTTTACCAAATAATTCCGCCATTACTTCTTTTGCAGGAACTCCCGCACTCAAAGCATGGACGTGATCGCGATAGGTGCTGCAAACAAAGTCTTCACCCGGTCGCATCGCTTTAATCACACCGCTAGAGACTGCTTCTTGACCGTTGTACAGGTGAACAAAACCAAACATTTTGCCCCTGTAATACATTTCGGCGCACTTGTCTTCAAACAGTCGCCCTAGTACCATATCTTCGTAAATTCGCAGACCTTCTTCCTTAGTTATTTGCGCAGTAGTCGCATTAAAATCGGGTAAAGTGCGTTCTTGAATCATTATTTTTCGTAAAAGCTCCGTGGTAACACTTAAAGAGATAATTTTAGTAAACTGGCTCTATATTGCTATAGAAGCAGCTTTTAACTGTGGGTTGAGAAAATTTGTCTTCAACCTTTTAATCCTGTCTTCTATAAGTAATTAGACTGTTATCAGCTTACAGATTACCGTTTCAGGATATCAATATTCTGCATTTTCAGTGACAAATAAAAAAAAGGCAGCACATATCCCAAATGTATCTTTAGATATTTGTACTTAAATCACAATCGTGATATTATTTTTTCTCGATTCGGGGAAAAATTTACCATTGGTGACGCTTTTCTATACTAATGCTAGGGTCAAAGCCTTTATCTACCTATTCATTGGCTTTAATCGAACATGAGTATTATTGTGCGAATACTATATTTATATATAGTGTGTATTTAACAATATTGCTAATATCTAAGTTATGAGGGCGTTAATTATTCTGTTAAACTAAGCACATTTAATCATTTTAGGAGGTCTGAAAGCTTTAATTTACACTACTTTACTCGTACTTGATTCTATCTTAAGGGAAGTATAAGTAAAGTTGTTGCGATACACACTATGACTGTGTGAATCACTGGGTTATTATTATGGCACGGTTTTACAAGCCCAAAATATATTAAGAAAACTTTATTGATGAAAGCTGAGCGGGGAAGTAGGCTGTGCAAATTCCGCTAGATTATTACCGAATTTTAGGGATACCGATGGCGGCAAGTGGTGAGCAGTTGCGGCAGGCATACAGCGATCGCATTGTTGGATTGCCGCGACGCGAATATTCCTCTTCAGCAATTACATCTCGAAAAAAACTTATAGAAGAAGCATACGTGGTTTTATCAGATCCAAAAGAACGCAAGGAATACGATCGGGTTTATCTGACACATGCCTATACTCCAGAAGGGGGGCGCGATAGAAGTGTGGGCGTTGAAGAACGATCTGCAAATAGTCAGACAGATTTAAAATCTACGACTTTAGGCATTGATATTTCCCATTCGGAATTGATTGGTGCTTTAATGCTTTTGCAAGAGTTGGGAGAATACGAACAGGTTTTACAATTAGGTCGTCCATACTTAGTTGGTAAAAATGGTAAAGTGCCTGGTAATTTAGGCTCCTCGTCAAGACAAGCGCAACTCACCCCAGAACAAAGCGCCCAACGTCCGGATGTGGTTCTCACCGTTGCCCTTGCCTGCTTGGAACTAGGCAGAGAACAATGGCAGCAAGCTCACTATGAAAATGCGGCTGTTTCCTTAGAAACTGGTCTAGAACTACTATCGAACGAAGCGTTATTCCACAGCGTTCAAGCAGAAATAGAAGCGGATCTCCACAGACTCCGACCTTATCGTATTTTAGAATTACTGGCACTACCACTAGAAAAAACCGCCGAACGACAACAAGGTTTAAAATTATTACAGGAAGTACTCCAGCAACGTGATGGTATTGATGGCACAGGAGTCGATCAATCTGGTTTAAACGTAGACGATTTTCTGCGATTTATTCAGCAACTGCGTCACCATTTAACATGTTCCGAGCAGCACAAGCTATTTGAACAAGAAAGCAAGCGTCCCTCCGCCGTCGCCACATACTTAGCTGTATATGCTTTGATAGCACGGGGGTTTACTCAACGTCAACCCGCTTTAATCCGTCAAGCAAAACAAATGTTGATTCTGTTGGGTAAACGCCAAGACGTACATTTAGAACAATCTTTGTGTGCCTTACTTTTGGGACAAACCCAAGAAGCAACTGGTGCTTTGGAATTAAGTCAAGAATATGAAGCTTTAGCTTTCATTCGAGAAAACTCTGAGGAATCTCCCGATTTGCTTCCCGGACTGTGTTTATACGGGGAAACGTGGTTACAAAATGAAGTATTCCTTCATTTTCGGGATTTGAAAAATCAGCAAGCTTCTTTAAAAGAATACTTTGCTGACACCCAAGTACAGGCTTATTTGGAAGGTTTACCCAGAGAGACTCAAGTAAATCAAACAGATCGCCAGCCAGTTTCCAAGCCCCAAGCAAAGACTCACAACAATCAACAAGATCGCAATTCTAATGTAATTTACGGACAGTTTAATAGTACTAAGCAGTCACCACCCGGTTATACTCAACGAACGACCCCCAATACAGATAGTAAACCAAATAATCCCTTAAGATATATAAACGAAACACCTACACCAGTGGGACCTCTTCCAACGGCAGAGCGCCTCCAAGGAAACAACCATGTTCAAAATGGTTCTGCAAAAACCAATAGGGGTATACCTCAACTACCTAACACTCGTAGAAGACGCAAGCGCAGCGATATTTCCAACTCCGGAGGTAGTGCCGAACGTACACCCCGCACCAGAGTACCTCGACAAAGAAATTCATCAAATAGTTTAGAAAAAAGAAAACGTTTGATTTGGTTGATTTTTGGGTCTTTATCGGGTTTATTAATTTTATGGTTTTTGGTGGGTGCTGCTGTCGGGTTTTTACAAGATTTAATTTCCCCGGAACCAACTTTGCAAGGGGAACAGTTGAACATACAGGTAAATAAACCACCGATCGAGATACCTGATGCAAACAGTCAACTCATTTTAAATAACGGTGCTTTGACAAAAGAAACCGCAGAAGAAATAGTTAGAACTTGGCTATCTACCAAAGAAACTGCTTTGGGAGAAAATCGTAATATTAAAGACTTAAACAATATCTTAGCAGGCAAAGCTCTTACTAATTGGCAAATGATTGCCCGCTCCGATCGAGCTTTGAACCGCTATCGAACATTTGAGCATAGCCTGAATATTGAATCCGTCGATACAATTCCCAACAACAATAATCAAGCTGCAATTGAAGCTACTGTGAGTGAGAAAGCTAATTTCTATGACAAAGGTCAAATAAATCGGCAAAAGTCATATGATGAAACTTTGCGAGTTAGGTATATGCTACTCAAAATCGGTGGAAAGTGGCGTATTAAGGAAATGTCAGTTGTCAATAAAATTAATTAAAATTGACGGGCACCCTAGATAATTTTTTTCTCCTAAAAAAATTTGGCAGGGAACCCTTGACAAGTCTTATCATCTCTTAACTTCGAGCGTATGGCTTCGCGCATGCCTGAGGCTTATCGTAATGAAAGCTAATTCAGCGTGCGTTCGTAAATTACATTAGCTTGAGCATCATACACAATAAGGGGTACGTCGGCATTCTCGCTGATTGCTTCTAAGGCTTGCTGTAAAATTTGCAAGTGATTGTTTACACCAGTAATAATAGTTGCATCTCCTTGAATGCTAGCTGACATTAAGCTTTCCTGCAAGCTTTGTTCGTAATCGGGAGTTATTCGCACAGAGACACCTTGGTTATTAATAATATAAGTACAAATGCGAATCTCACCCGAACAGGTTCTATTTAAGTCGGAACGAGTTTTCTGTACTCGCCTATAAACTTCTAATTTTTCTTGGGCTTGAGAGAGAGAATAGGATGCAGGTTCAATTAATTTCTGAGCCTCAATATTATAAAGGCTGTTATTAGCAACTCGTTTAGCAGAATTCAAAGCTGTTTGCCAATTTGTAACTGCCGCTTGCCACTGGTTTTTTCGTTCGTAACGTTTGGCGATGTTAACGGAATTGACAGCTTGTTTATAAGCCTTAGCTGCCATTAATTCTTTCCTTATGCGCTGTTTCGCTGCTAACAATCGGGGCTTATACTCGGATATCAATTTTTGTGCATCTGAATATGCCGAACTTTTGACAGGAATCGGGGTTAATGCATTTACTACTACTTGCCAAGTCGATTCAACTTTTTGCCAATCTTTTAAGGATTTAGCTGTTGTTTCTCGCTTTTGAGCAACGATAGATACGGCTTTTGCTGAAGTGAGTTTTTTCAACCATCTATCTTCCATTCGCAACTGCTGATTGATTGCTAGCAAATTAGCACGATAAGTAGTTAATTTTTTTTGCGCTAATGGATAAAGCCCGCTATTGGGATTAATTGTTTCTAAAGGAGCGATCGCTTGTCGCCATAAGCGCTGTTTATCTTGTAATTTTTCTAAGTTTATAGAAGAAGTTAAACTTGTTTGCCCTGCAATTCGTGCTGCTTGAGAAGCGGTAAATATCTGTTGAATCTTTTCTGACTTATCAGACAAGCTATCGCTCAGTTGTTGTGATTCTTGAGAATAAACAGATAAAATGGGAATTTTGTCTAGATTTCTGCTTGCAACATCTATTTTTCGCTGTAATCTAGCTAATTCTTGGTCTGAACTTACTTTCCTAATCAGTTTCCCATAAGAATTATTTAAATATTGTGCGGTTTGTAACTCTTGGCACTTGGTTATCAAACAAGGGCGAGTTGCAACATAAGCGCCCCCTAAAGTTGCTGAAACTATTACCCCAAATAACGACAGCACAATAAGTTTGATATTAAAACTCGCAAATTTTGGTTTTGAATCTGCCTGCAATGGAGGTATTTCACTAAGAAAGTTAGATGAGTCATCCTCCGAAGAATTGGTTGGTGAATGAGTCAAGGCTGAAGAATCGGGAATAGAAGAATCCTCAAAATCAGAAAATGAAAAATGATCGCTGTAATGTTTTTCCAGAATTAAGGAATGTTTTGCATAAGGAAGCTTGACTCCAAGTACTCGCAAGAAAATTTCTACTTTTTCTTGTTGGTACTCGTGGGAATTATTTCGCAGCGCTTCTTCAATAACTGTAAAAATATTTTCGGTATCAACTACCACTCCTTGGGGGTACTGAATTAAAATCATCATCTGGTGATTTTTAACAGCACACCTAACACTAAAAAATTCTCCAGATGGAACGTCTGCACGTAAGTGTTCCTGCAAATTATTTGCTAACAATTGTAAATTGTCTTGCTCAATAGCTACTGTCATAAAGCCCTGTTCGGTGTATTGTCAGAGATTAAAGTAAGTTCGAGTGGATAAGACTAACTTTTTATTGACAGGCACCCATGAGAATTTTTTTCTCCTAAAAAAAATCTCATGGGAACCCTTGACTAGCCGCTTTCTCAAATCATAACGTTATTTTTTTAACACAAGAGATAAATTTTTACCAAAAGCTGAAATATCAAGTAAGCCTAGATTCTAAAATGATTTCAAGCATCTCCCAAATCCTGTTTGATTGCCGAGTAAATATTTAATTATCTGCCAACATTCTAAAATTGACTACTTCATAAGATAATTTTATCGATATGATAATTTTCCGATTCAAAGTGGGAATAATAAGAATTTTATTTGAAGGTTACTGCCATCCTAAATTGTTTCAAAATTTAATAAATAGTTCTACAGAGGGATTATTTTATTGCTAATAATTTCCAAAGTGACGGGCACCCATAGGAATTTTTGAGAAGAAAAAATTCCTATGGGAACCCTTGACTTTTATCATAAAAAACCGAAAGGCTTTGTAGCTAGAATGTATAGCTATTTATCAATAAAATTGCTGGTGATGCAAAATGTAAGCATTTTTACTGATGCTATGAATTACTTATAATAAACTAATAGGGGGTGATAATCGCTTTTTAATTTACCCAATTTACGCTATTGGATTAAATTAGTAACAGAAAATAACTGTTTTTTAATAGCTTGTTTATAAGGGCTTAAAATCGAAGACTAGATTACTGACGGGGTGAAGTGTTTATATTTTAGACAGCAGCGCAGAAGCCCTCCACAAGTTGCAGTAAAAGGTGTGTGTCAATGGAATTATTAGAATATCAAGTAAAAGAATGGTTTGGAGAAATCGGTATTCCTGTATTACCTTCCCAAACAATCGATCATCCCACCGATATCAAACGTTTAAAAATTAACTATCCAATAGTTTTGAAATCTCAAATTTACCGAGGGGGACGTGCAAAAGCAGGTGGAGTAAGGTTTGTAGAAACTACAATCGATGCGATCGCCGCCGCACAAAATATTTTTAATTTGCCGATTTATGGTGAATTACCGGAAGTTTTATTGGCAGAAGTGAAATACAATATTGAACAAGAGTTATACTTAGCGATTGTTTTGGATACTGCTGTATGTCGTCCCATACTTTTGGGTTGTCATGAATCGGATATCGATTGGGATGAAGCAGGGGAGAAAATGCAACACGTCGTGGTAGAAGAACAATTTTCTCCATTTTATGCTCGAAGACTGGCTTTAAAAATGGGTTTACAAGGTGCGCTGATGCAGTCGGTAAGTAATGTTATCGAAAAGATGTACCGATTGTTTATAGAAAAAGACCTAGACTTGTTGGAAATTAACCCCCTAGGCGTAAATTATTCTGGAGCAGTCATGGCTCTGAATGGCAACGTCAGTATTAATGAAAGAGCCATCCGTCGTCATCCAGATATCGCTGCAATGGCTAGAAAGTTGGTTAGCAATAACGTTTATAAAGAGACAAATGGCAACTTTGGCGATTGGGATGGGGTGGAAATGCGCGGTAGAATAGGCGTTTTGGGTAATGGTGCTGGTTCGGTTATGACGACTTTGGATTTAGTTGTTAATAATGGCGGTAAACCTGGGTTATGCCTCAATCTGCGACATGCATTTCTAACGGATACCGCACCAACTACTTTTTATACTCGTTTACAAAAAGCTCTACAAATTTTAGCTGGGGATAGAAGTATTCAAGTAATATTGATTAACTTATTGGGTAGTATTCCTCAAGCTGGAGAAGTTGCGGAAGTCATTGCCAATTTTATTCGAGAGCAACACAATCAATTTAGTTCAAATGGGACGAAAAATCGTCGAAAAAGCTTTTCTTGTGCTAATTTAGTAATCCGTTTAGCTGGTTCTGATTTGAATGTAGCCAGAAAATATTTATCAAATTTAAAAATGGAAGGAGAGAGTCCTATATTACTAGTAGAAAGTTTAGACGAGGCTGTAAAACAAGCAGTGAGACTCACGAAAAATAGCTCTAAAAAGTAACACTAGCATCATAAAAGTAAGAGATTTTATATTTTTTGAAGACGTTAGGCATACAGGCTCAAATAATTTGATACTATATGCCTTGCGCTAGAGGTAATCAAGCTTGATAATGAGGTGAAATTCTGGTATTAGATATTATACGTTTCTTTGTCAAAATAAACGATGAATGACTAATAATTATTTAGTATAGCGATCGAGACAAAATCTTTATTTTATTAATACTAGGAATGCCCCCAACTGGCATATTTTAGTTGTAGGGTGCTTGTACAGTGACTAATTTCTAACGAAATAATCAGGCAATGAGGGTACGGCTCCACCCGAGTCTGATAACAATTACATAAGTCCTGAAATTAAATAAAGCTACTTTTAACTGACCAAAACCGAGAAAGTATGGGTATTTTATTTTCATAAGAAATGTTCTTATACAAGAACTTCCTATTAATATAGCTACTCTGTAGCAATCACTTACTGAGCTTGAGGTTTCAAACAGTAAATTCGATATCAGTCTATTTATTAAATATAAACAGAAAAAATAATTCCTTGATAACCTGATCTTAACCTAAGAGTTTATTTTTTACAAGATTTTAATTTGCTTTTATCTCGTCTAATTAGGGACAACAGCAGATAACATTACACGATAGGTATTGTTTCTTAATGACTTCAAAGGCTAAGTTCTCCTCCAATTATTATGCTTTTTTATGAATTTAACGCCAGATAGCAAAGTAATCATCCAAGGGTTCAGCGAGTTTATTTCAGCAACTCATATTGCTCAAATGAAAGCATACGGCACAAATCTAGTGGCAGGGGTAAATGCTGGATGTAGCGGAAGTGAACTGTATGATTTGCCAGTATTTGACTTGGTAGAGGAAGTTGTAGATAAATTTGGGGACATCGATACCACAATAATCTGCGTACATCCTTACCAAGTTTTAGATGCAGCATTGGAAGCAATGAATTGTGGTATTGGTCAAATTATTATCATCTCTCCTGGAGTTCCTCCATTAGACATGGTAGATTTATTTCGCCGTGCCGAAGCACAGGAAACCATAATTGTAGGACCAAATAGCCCCGGGATTATTGTACCGGGAAAGATTTTGTTAGGAACTCACCCAAGTGACTTTTACAAGCCGGGGCAAGTAGGAATAGTAAGTAGAAGTACTACTTTAACCTATGAAATTGCTTGGGAATTAACAGAAGCTGACTTAGGACAGTCAATTAGTGTAAGCATAGGTAGTGATGGGATTGTCGGTTCTTCATTTATCCAATGGCTACACATTTTGGATGAAGATGAAAACACGCAAGCCATAGTTTTAGTTGGCCAACCTGGTGGGGGGCGTGAAGAAGCTGCAGCAGCTTACATATCTGAAATGATTGATAAACCAGTTATTGCTTATATTGCCGGAGTACACGCGCCACCAGCAAAACATTGGCGACAAACAGGAACTTTAGCAGCAGTTATCGGACGAGATCCCGAGTTTGGCACTGCAAAAAGTAAATTAGCAGCTTTTAAGCAAGCAAAAATACCCGTCGCACAACGCCCTTCTCAGATTGCGGAATTGGTAAAAAAAGCGCTTAATTAAGTTTAAAAATAGAATTGAGGGATGAAAATTAAATTTTCATCCCTCAATTTATATAGCGATTTTCATTTCAATGGAATACACGAAACTGAAAACCACTC
>JBCBQE010000093.1:0-12490 GCA_039820385.1 Cyanobacteria bacterium J06635_10 | reverse complement strand
TTGAGTTCTTAGCTGAATCAATTTCTTGTATAAATTAAAACTTTAATTCATGGCAGAGGATACGTCGTTATCTCTCTGCCTTTTTGATTAGTAATATAATTAATTTATGATGATTACCATCAAAATGTTTAGAGGCAATTTTGTAAAAAATCTTTACTACATATTTGTTTAATCATTTTTGTGATTATTCTCGTTAAAGAATACTAATTTAATTTAAATTTAATTTAAATTTAATTAATTATTAGCTATTCACAATATAGGTATTTCCAATGGAATAATTCCGGAAAGTTAAGATTATATATAAATTTATTAGAGCTAATGTCTTAAAGTTGGTTAAATTAAATCCAACCAACAATAATATATATGTCTAGTAACTAGTATTAATTTTATTTTTATAAAAATATATTTTTTCTTCTGCCTTTAACACCTCTGTTTCTATTGCTTGAGTTTATAAATAAATTTCCTTGATTGAGTCGTATTGCCCATAATCGATTGAGCATAACTATTGTTTGAAATATTACACGATCGAAAGTTCTCGCGGGGTGTAGAGCCAGACCCCTCTTTTACTAAAATTTTAGGGTATCCCTCCGAAAAGTTTCCTCAAATAACCAATAAAGCTTGATAATAAACAGCATAAGTGTGAGTAAAGACCTTTAAAATAATCTGAATTCATATTCTCCTATTCAGAGGCAACAACTATGCCCCGTCGTGACGACCTTCAAAAAATTTTATTATTAGGCTCTGGTCCCATCATTATCGGACAAGCCTGTGAGTTTGATTATTCCGGTACCCAAGCCTGTAAATCTTTACAGGAAGAAGGCTACGAAGTTGTGTTGGTCAATTCTAACCCAGCTACAATTATGACCGATCCAGAAACGGCTGATAGAACTTATATTGAGCCACTTACGCCGGAATTGGTGGAAAAAGTCATTGAAAAGGAACGTCCAGATGCTTTATTACCAACCATGGGGGGACAAACTGCTCTCAATATAGCTGTAGCTTTAGCAAAGAATGGTGTTTTAGATAAATATGATCTTGAATTGATTGGAGCTAAGCTAGCAGCGATTGAAAAAGCTGAAGACAGACAATTGTTTAGCGATGCAATGGCGCGAATTGATGTTGCAATATGTCCTAGCGGTACTGCTTCATCTTTAGAAGAAGCTAGGGTTATAGCTAGAGATATTGGCAGTTATCCGTTGATTATTCGCCCAGGCTTTACTATGGGTGGTACAGGTGGTGGTATTGCCTATAATCAAGAAGAATTTGAAGAAATGGCTCAAGCGGGTATTGATGCTTCTCCCGTATCGCAAATTCTTATTGACCAATCTTTGTTGGGTTGGAAGGAATACGAATTAGAAGTAATGCGCGATTTGGTGGATAATGTGGTAATTATCTGCTCGATTGAAAATATTGACCCGATGGGTATTCATACAGGAGATTCGATTACGGTTGCTCCCGCTCAGACTCTCACCGATAAAGAATACCAACGCTTACGGGATATTGCAATTAAAATTATCCGCGAGATTGGCGTAGAAACTGGCGGTTCTAATATTCAATTTGCCATTAACCCAATGACTGGGGAAGTAGTTGTAATTGAAATGAACCCCCGTGTTTCTCGCAGTTCGGCTTTAGCTAGTAAAGCCACGGGTTTTCCCATAGCGAAAATAGCAGCTAAGCTAGCTGTAGGTTACAGCTTAGACGAAATTAAGAACGATATTACCAAGGAAACCCCTGCATCCTTTGAACCAACTATTGATTACGTTGTAACCAAAGTTCCTCGCTTTGCTTTTGAGAAATTTCCCGGTTCTTCCTCCGTGCTGACAACTCAAATGAAGTCCGTAGGAGAAGCAATGGCAATTGGTTGTACATTCAATGAATCCTTCCAGAAAGCCTTACGCTCCCTGGAGATTGGACGTGCTGGTTGGGGTTGCGATCGCCAAGAAAAATTGCCTTCTGGGGAACAAATCCGCGCTCAATTACGAACGCCGAATCCAGAGCGAATTTTTGCCGTGCGCCATGCGATGCAATTGAAAATCAGTACAGAGGAAATCTACGAACTCACCGGAATCGATCGCTGGTTTTTGGATAAGATGCAGCAATTGCTGGAGGTGGAAAAATTTATCAAGCGAACCCCATTACAAGGATTGACAAAAGAGCAATTATATGCAATAAAACAGGATGGTTTTAGCGACAAACAAATTGCTTTTGCAACCAAAACCACCGAAGACGCAGTTCGAGAAAAACGCAAGCAATTAGAAGTTATCCCAGTCTATAAAACTGTAGATACCTGTGCGGCTGAATTTGAAGCATTTACTCCTTACCATTACTCGACTTACTCAGAAGAAAGCGAAGTCATGCCAAGCAGCAAGCCCAAGGTGATGATTTTGGGTGGTGGTCCCAACCGTATCGGGCAAGGAATAGAATTTGACTATTGTTGCTGTCATGCGGCTTATGCTCTCAAGGATGCCGGGTATGAGACAATAATGGTTAACTCGAATCCGGAAACAGTTTCTACTGATTATGACACCAGCGATCGCCTTTATTTTGAACCCTTAACTAAGGAAGATGTTCTCAATATCATTGAAGTAGAAAATCCGGTTGGAATCATCGTCCAGTTTGGAGGGCAAACACCCCTAAAGTTAGCATTGCCTTTGCAGGAATATTTGCAGAATAAAGCAACGTCTCCAAACTCTCCACAAACGGAAATTTGGGGAACTTCTCCCGATTCCATCGACACCGCAGAAGACAGGGAACGATTTGAAAAAATTCTTCAAGAATTGGATATAACCCAGCCACCTAACGGTATCGCTAGAACCTACGAAGATGCTTTAATTGTTGCCAAACGCATCGGTTATCCAGTAGTAGTACGCCCCAGCTATGTACTAGGTGGGAGGGCAATGGAAATTGTCTATTCGGATGCGGAACTCGAACGTTACATGACTTTCGCGGTACAAGTAGAACCAGAGCATCCCATATTAATAGATAAGTTTTTGGAAAACGCTACCGAGGTGGATGTTGACGCGATCGCCGATAGTACTGGTAAAGTGGTGATTGGTGGCATTATGGAACACATTGAACAGGCGGGTATTCACTCAGGAGACTCGGCTTGTTCGTTGCCTGCAGTTTCTCTACCGCCAGCAATTCTCGAAGAAATTCGTACTTCTACTATTAAGCTGGCACAAGCTTTGAAAGTTGTGGGATTAATGAATGTTCAATTCGCTATTGCAGGCGCTCAAACCTACTCTCCTCAAGTTTATATTTTAGAAGCAAATCCCCGAGCTTCTCGTACAGTACCCTTCGTTTCCAAAGCAACAGGTGTGCCGATCGCGAAACTGGCATCCTTGATTATGTCTGGTAAAACTTTAGAGGAACTTGGCTTTACTGAAGAAGTTATACCGTCTCATATTGCTGTGAAAGAAGCAGTATTGCCATTCAATAAATTCCCAGGTACCGATACAATTTTAGGACCAGAAATGCGTTCAACCGGCGAAGTTATGGGTATAGATAGCGACTTTGGTCGGGCCTATGCAAAAGCAGAAATGGGTGCAGGAGAGCATTTACCCTTGAGCGGTACGGTATTTGTATCGATGAACGATCGCGATAAAGCTGCAGCGATTCCGGTAGTCAAAGAATTTATCCAATTAGGATTTTCTGTAATGGCAACAAGCGGTACCCGACGAGTACTTCAAGAAAATGGATTAGATGTAGAATTAGTACTTAAACTTCATGAAGGTCGTCCCCACGTTCTCGATGCGATCAAAAATCGTCAAATTCAACTGATTATCAACACCCCTTCCGGGCAAGAAGCACAAAGCGATGGTAGGTTAATTCGACGCACCGCATTATCTTATAAAATCCCAATGTTAACTACAATTGCAGGAGCAAAAGCTACTCTTGCTGCAATCCGTTCTTTGCAAAATACCAACTTAGAGGTGAAACTCATTCAAGAGTACTGCTTGGTACCTTAATAGTTAGTTACAAAAGATGGAACATGGACATTGGGAAGAGGAGATCGGGCATTGCTAGCTAGCGTTTAAATTCCTCACCTGATAAAGAGACGTAGCGTTGCTACGTCTCTACAAATTTTAATTTCGGGCTTGCTGAAAAATAACTACCAATTTCATCAGCCCATCCCTAATCCTTTCCATGAGATTTCCCTATGCAAAGCCGAGGAAAATTGATAGTTATGATTTGGTTCCCTAATTTTGTAACATAATTTAACAAAAACACTGGTAAAATGAAAGATTTCCAGGTATTCTTTAGGAAAATTTTAAGTTCATTTGCTAAGAATACAGGTGACAATGAAGAAAATGATTTAGTAGTAGTCAAAAATTTTTCATAAAGGTTACAATTATTAACAATATAAAAAATCGGAAAAATGTTCAATTAGTTACCTTTTATCTAACTGTAGGTACTTGTAAAGCAGGGTCAGATCCTGCAAACATTAGCAATTAATAATCAAATTAAAAATACTCTTATACCAAGTTTCTAGGGTGCTTGAATTGCACTCAGTAGAATCTGGGATCTCTAGTTTTTTGAGGTATACCCAGTTTATGCATCTATCTAATTGTAAACTTACCGCCAAAATTGATTTTCACTACCCTTTATGCATAGCGCTATGAAGACCGCTCAGACACCCAAAGACCTCGTGCGGACTTATCTGCGTGAAATTGGTCGCGTACCACTTTTAACTCACGAGGAAGAAATACTTTACGGCAAGCAAGTGCATCGTGCAACAGCTTTGCAATCAGTAAGGGAGTCCCTTGCTGTAAAATTAGAACGTCAACCAACTTTAGAAGAATGGGCATCCTGTGCGAACTTAGAACCAGCAGAATTAAAAGAAGCAATAGATAAAGGCGAAATTGCGAAGCGCAAGATGGTGGAAGCCAATTTGCGGCTTGTAGTTTCGGTTGCGAAAAAATATATTAAACGTAATGTCGATTTACTTGACTTGATTCAAGAAGGTAGCATCGGAATGCAACGGGGGGTAGAAAAGTTTGACCCCAGTAAAGGTTATAGATTTTCTACTTATGCTTATTGGTGGATTCGTCAAGCTATTACTCGCGCGATAGCCGAAAAAGGTCGTACTATTCGTCTGCCTATTCACATTACTGAGAAACTGAATAAAATTAAGAAAGCACAGCGTCAATTATCTCAAAATCTAGGACGTGCTGCGACAATTTCTGAATTAGCTCAAGAATTGGATTTAACTCCCAAACAGGTAAGAGAGTATTTAGAAAAAGCGCGTATTCCTTTATCTTTGGATTTGCGTTTGGGAGATAATTATGATACTGAGCTTGGAGAAATGCTAGAAGATCCAAATGCTTCTCCAGAAGATTTTGTCATGCAATCGTCATTATCCTATGAATTAGATTCCTTGATGGCGGAACTTACTGCCCAGCAGCGACAGGTTATTACCCTACGCTTTGGTTTAAATGATGGAAAAGCGATGACACTTGTCAAAATAGGCGAGCAGCTTAATATTAGTCGCGAACGGGTACGGCAGATTGAGCGAGAAGCTTTAAATAAACTCCGTAAGTCAAAAGGAGATATGGATGAATATTTGGCTAGCTAAGAACATTAAAACTTAGCTCTCTAGACGAGAAGCCTCCCGCCCTCCAGGTAGCTCTGGCGGTGAAATGATAGTTGAACCAATGTCTATAGTAAAATCAAGTATGTAGGTGTAATCCAATTAAATGCCGCAAATGCAGCCTATAGAGCAGATAAGAACTTTATAAGAATCCGGTGGGGAGGGACATCCCGTGTAGTCAATAAAGTATCTCCGACGGAGCGAGCTAGCGAGACGCTGCGCGTTACCAGGAGCAGCATCCCAGCTTGTACAGTATCAGTGTAAAAGTATGTCACAGGGAGGTACTTGTTTCCTCCTAGTTTTTTCCATAATTTTCATTAATAGGGTGAGAAAATACTCCGGACACGGTACGGTTACACCGACTGACCATCGAGAATATATTTGTTACATTGAGTTTACCAGAAGAATAATATTGTAGGCTTCAGGTACCGCGCAGTATGTAGAAATAAGTTTTTTTTTATACTTTAGCGCTTGCAAATATAAGGAGGAAGAACGTGAGTAATCCATCCAATGAGGTTTCGGAGTTTTTCAACGGTGACTCCCAAACTTCTAACTTATTGTGGCAGTATGTTAGTTCTTTAAGCCCGGAGATAATTACCCAATTATCAAAGCCATCTTCCCCTGAAGTATTTGGGGTAATAGAACGTAATATTATGGGACTTCTGGGAAATTTGCCTTCAGAACACTTCAATGTGAATATTACGACCAACCGCGAAAATTTAGGTAAGCTTTTAGCATCAGCGATGATTAGCGGTTATTTCTTACGCAATGCAGAACAAAGGATGAATTTTGAAATAACTTTGCAAGAGGGTGAAGTTAATGAAAAAATAAATCACAGCGATAAGTAAATATTTGAATACATTATTATTAAGTCAGACTTTCACTTTCACAACTAATTTATCCTTCCCATTTACTAATCATTAAAACAGGTAAGTACTAAGGTCGCATCTGTGGGAAGGAATACGACCTTGGAGATTTATGTTGTTTGCGGTTTAACCACCAAGACAGAACAATGAGCATCTTCTACAACCTGGGAACTAACAGAACCTTGAACAATTCGTTTTATTCCAGTTAACCCACGATTACCAATCACGATTAAATCGGCTTTATAAATATTAGCAAGGCGAATAATTTCTTCAGCTGGGTCACCCGTTACTAATTCCAAATCACTTTTAACAGGTAATTGCTGCTGGTAGGATTGTAGCTGTTTTTCTATCTGTAAATAAGAAATTCCAGGCACATCTGACTGAGGACGATCTACAGCTAATTGCATTTCTGATTGAGGGGCAGAAAAAACGTGACATAAAACAACTTTACTGTCTTTCGGTAATATCAACTGTCCTAGAAACTCAATTATCCCTTCGGTTAATTCCGAACCATCTAAAGCTGCAACAATAGTTTTTAGCACTGATGAGTATCTCCCACAACTAAACCCCTGACAAAATTAGTTGATCATATCATATTTATACTTTATAAAAATTTGTGGATTTTGACACTCTTCTTGTTTGGGATTCTTCTATCCTAGGGAGAGCAATGTGTTTATCCTCGGAAATCACTTGACGGTATGCGCTACAACTGCGTGCGTCTTGGGTTAAGAGCCAAATTTTTTTAGGAAAAAAAAGTCTCATGGGTGCCCGTCAGGACTCAAAATTTCAGCTTCACTCTTCAATTAAGTTTTATGCAAATTAGTAGAAAAAATGAATAATTACAAAGAGGAGGGAATGGGGAGAGTAGGAGATGGAAAATTTTCTAACTTCGGCCCTCCTAACTCTTGAGTTCTCACTCCCTCAAACTCAATTTCACTCTTCTTTTTGTACTCTTCGCCTTACAGAGTCGGCATGGGATGGTAAACCCTCAGATGTAGCCAGTACATCTATTGCACCAGCGACTTTATCTAATGCAGTTTGCGAGTACTGAATAATGCTAGAGTGTTTCAAAAAAGTTTCTACTCCCAATGCTGAAGCATATCTAGCTGCACCGGAAGTTGGTAAAGTATGGTTTGGACCGGCTAAGTAATCTCCTACAGCTTCTGGGGTGGAATGACCCAAGAATATTGCCCCGGCATGGCGAATCAAAGGTAACAATGTCCAAGGATCGGATACCTCCAACTCTAAGTGTTCTGGGGCAAACTCGTTAGAGAATTTTGCCGCAACTTCTAAGGATTCTACTACTACTACCAAACCGTAATGAGCTATAGCTTTTTCTGTATTTAACCGCCTTGGGTGGTCTACTAATTGTCTTTCTAATGCGACTTGTACATCCTTGGCTAAAGCCGTGTCGGTAGTTAATAATATCGCTGCTGCCATTGGATCGTGCTCTGCCTGGGCTAATAAATCTGCCGCAACGTGTACGGGATTTGCTGTCTCATCAGCAATAATTAGCACTTCAGAAGGACCTGCCAATGAATCAATACCAACCGTTCCATAAACTAACTTTTTCGCCAAGGTAACATAAATGTTTCCTGGGCCAGTAATGACATTAACTTTTGGAATAGTTTGAGTACCGTAGGCTAAAGCACCAATTGCTTGCGCCCCTCCGACACGATAAATTTCTTCGATTCCGGCTTCTCGCGCCGCAACTAATACTGCTGGATTTATTCCTTCTTCATTTCCTGGTGGTGTCACCATAACTCGACGGGGGACTCCCGCCACTTTCGCGGGAATTGCATTCATTAATACTGTACTTGGGTAAGATGCACGACCTCCTGGTACATATAATCCGGCAATATCTACAGGAGTATATCTCTTGCCCAAGACCACTTCATCTTCACTAAAGTTTACCCAGCTTTTAGGAACTCGCTGTCGATGAAATGTTTCTATTTTTTGGCAAGCAAGCTTAATTGCTTCTAACAAATCCTTTGAGATATTTTTGTAAGCTGTATCGAATTCCGATTCACTTACTCGTAATTCTTCAGGGTTAAGGATTTGTTTATCAAATTCGGCAGTGTAATGTAATACCGCTTGATCGCCTTGGCGCTTCACCGCTTGCAGTACTTCCCGCACCGTTGCTTCTTTGTGAAGCACCTGTTCGTCATTAGTGCGATCGCAGATACGTTGCAATTCTGCTATAACGTCTGCCTGCTGATTAATAATTCGCAGCATGGAGTAAGGACAATGCTTTCCTAGAGAAAATTCGGGTATTTGAGGGATGGGAGTATAGCCCTTTGCTCAGCCTAGATGCAGGCAAAGTATGCTAACTCTCTTTTCTAGCTTAACCTGTATTTTTTTGATACTCCCATGGTTTAAGATGGGATGAAAAAGAATTTAATTACTTAGCTAATCAAGCGTGTTAGTCCTACCTAGGCTTGGACTGACTTTGCTCAGGTAGAGTTTTTCAATCTTTAGGTCAGACAATTTATAAATGCTTTCCCAGATTTTCTCTCGCTTTAACTTTGGGCTAGTAATGGAGGCTGCCCGTGCACATACACTTATATTGCCCTCCCTTCTCAAAACTTTGTATGGACTGAGTATATTTTTTGCCTATTTTCTAGTTTACTAAATATTAGTAGTACAGACACAATATAGGGTTAAGCTTCTACATTTAAATTACTAAACTATTTAATCCATAGCTTTTACTTACCAAAAATATATACCGTTTATCATCCGGATTATTCAAGGAGTTTAATCAACAAATATATAAATGGCATAGATTAGATTGCTTTGTGTTATTAGTACTTAATATTAACCCATTTCTACGTTGGAACGCACGTTTTAATATAAATCGGCAGATGAGGGAGTATCTCAAAGGGAAAACGGCACGATGAAGTTAAAAGTTAAGAATTAGAAATTTTCTCCTCCTCTACCCCTCTCAAAAATCTTCTTGCCTCCTTGTCTTAATTAATTGCGATCGTAAAATTTAGGGCTTGAGAAAAATTCCACATCGCGGCATACTTCATTGTCGTGACTGAATGCATTAAAAATTACACAATGAAAAATCCGTCCTATAAGGCAATTCCCACTTGCGCCTGGAGTCGTGCTATTGGTTTGGATTGGGAACATCCTTATACCGTTCGCAAAGCTAGTAATATTGATGATGGTCCTTGGCATGGAATGCCTCTTGGTGGCTTTGGTGCTGGTTGTGTCGGCCGTTCTTCACGGGGAGATTTTAACTTCTGGCATATTGATGGTGGGGAACATACTTTCCAAAATATTCCCGCTTGTCAGTTTAGCGTGTTTGAAAGTGGCAATAATCAACGGGTTGCCTATGCATTGTGTACTGAACCAAACCATGACGCCACTTTGTCAGCGTGGAAATGGTATCCTCAATCCAAATCCGACATTGATTCATGCGGAACTTACCATGCTTTATATCCCCGCAGTTGGTTTGTATATGAAAATGTATTTCAAGCACAGTTAAGCTGCGAACAATTTTCTCCAATTTGGGCTGATAACTACCAAGAATCTAGTTATCCTGTGGCGATGTTTGTTTGGAATGCTCAAAATCCGAAGGATGCGCCGATTACTCTAAGTATTATGCTGACTTGGCAGAATATGGTCGGGTGGTTTACTAATACTGTGAAGTCTCCCGAAGTGGAAATGCGCGATGATGGTAGTCCAGTTTACGATTATCAACCAAACTTGGGTGAAAGTAAAGATAATTTTAACCATGTAGCTGAAAATCCCGAATACATTGGTTGTGTATTAGATAAAACAGGTATTACTGAACCAGTTGAGGGAGAAGGTACTTGGTGTATTGCTACGGCTAAACATCCAAAAGTTGAAGTGTTTTACCATAATCGATGGAATCCAACTAGTAGTGGTGAAGATATTTGGCGAAGCTTTGCTAATAATGGTTCTTTAGCTAACATTTCCGACGAAACTCCTGCAGTTGCCAACGAACAAATAGGCGCAGCTATTGCCGTGCGTTTCACGCTTCAACCGGGAGAAACCTTACAGATTCCCTTTGCGATCGCCTGGGATTTTCCTGTAACAGAATTTGCTTCTGGAATTATATATAAGCGCAGATATACTGACTTTTTTGGCGATAATGGTAAGAATGCTTGGAATATCGCCACCACTGCTCTCAAAGAATATCAAAATTGGCAGCAACAAATTCAAGTTTGGCAAGAACCAATTATTGAACGCCAAGATTTACCTGATTGGTTCAAAATGGCTTTGTTTAACGAACTTTACGATCTCGCTGCTGGCGGTACTCTATGGAGTGCCGCATCAAAACGCGATCCGATAGGTCAATTTGCCGTACTTGAGTGCTTAGACTACCGTTGGTACGAAAGTTTAGATGTGCGGCTTTACGGTTCTTTTGGTTTACTAATATTGTTTCCTGAATTGGAGAAAGCTGTAATTCGCGCTTTTGCCAGAGCAATCCCCGAAGGCGATGAAAGAACTCGTGTAATTGGCTATTACTATACTATAGGTGCCGAAAGTCCTGCTTCAGTCCGTAAAGCAGTCGGTGCAACACCCCACGATCTAGGTGCACCTAACGAACACGTTTGGGAAAAGACAAATTATACCAGTTACCAAGATTGCAACCAGTGGAAGGATTTAGGTTGTGATTTTGTCCTACAGGTGTATCGAGATTTTATTTTTACAGGTAGTACTGATATTGAATTTCTCGCAGATTGTTGGAATGCGATTGTTGAAACCCTAAATTATCTTAAAGCTTTTGATAAAGATGGCGATGGTATTCCAGAAAACTCCGGTGCCCCAGATCAAACTTTTGATGATTGGCGATTGCAAGGTGTAAGTGCTTACTGTGGTGGTTTATGGTTAGTAGCTTTAGAAGCGGCGATCGCCATCAGTGAAGTTTTATTAAGTAAGCAAATACCAATCGATAATTTAGCGTCACAAAAATCCATTTACCAAGCTTGGTTAGAACAATCTCATCCCGTTTATCAAGAAAAGCTATGGAATGGTAAATTTTATCGTCTTGATAGTGAAAGCGGCTCCGATGTGGTAATGGCTGACCAATTATGCGGGCAGTTTTACGCTCGTTTGTTGCAGCTACCAGATATTGTACCGACCGAATGTACAATTTCAGCATTAAATACTGTTTATGATGCTTGTTTCCTCAAATTCAACGATGGTAAGCTTGGTGCTGCTAACGGTTTGCGTACAGATGGTTCTCCTGAAAACCCCGATGCAACTCATCCCTTAGAAGTTTGGACGGGAATCAACTTTGGGATCGCCGCTTTTTTGGTGCAGATGGGAATGAACTCAGAAGCATTTAAGCTCACAGAAGCTGTAGTAAATCAAATTTATGAGAATGGGTTGCAATTCCGTACACCCGAAGCCATTACAGCAGTTGGAACATTTCGTGCTTGTGTTTATTTACGAGCGATGGCTATTTGGGCGATTTACTTGGTGATGGATTAAGTATTGAAAATGAAGGGATCGGTGGGGAAGGGAACAAAGGCATAAGGGAGTTAAGAGTTAAGAGTTAGGAGTTATTTAACCTTTAACTTTTAACCTTTAACTTTTGTATTGTTTTTTCAATTGTAGAAAAAATAAAATCCTTATGTTTGAAAAGCAAATGATATTAGCTCCAATCATAATCATTGCTAATCACTTGGCGTTCTATGTTCGCAATGAACAAATTAGATCGACAAAAATCTGATTTTAATCAAGGTTGATGTTAAAAAAAATGCTCGCGATCGTGTTACTATGGTCATCTATTGTCATAAAAGTATCTAATAATAAATTATTTACAAACTTGAATCTGTACCTAAAAATACATAATTGCTTGAATTGAAACGATGAGCGCTAATTAAAGTGGAAGTAAAACTTTAATAAAGTATAAGATGTTTATTGACGATAGGGGCTGAAATTTAATAAGAATGCATCTAATGGTAATTAATACTCTGATAGAGTAATAAATTGGGTTTAGCTAAAAAATGTTTTATCTTAATCTTTAGTGCCTTTTCGTACAGTGAAAGTTTAAAAT
>JBCBQE010000092.1:0-12537 GCA_039820385.1 Cyanobacteria bacterium J06635_10 | reverse complement strand
ACTAGTACATTTATCAATGATCAATTATCAATGATCAATTATCAATTATGGTGGAAGTAGGAGGGTCTAAAACCCCACCCACCCGGTCAGGTGCTAGTAATTGCTTGGGGTTAAAAACCCCATGTAATTACCTCTCCCTCACTCAGACACTCCCTCCTTCTTTATTGAATAAAACAAACAGATCAATTTCTAATTAACATGAGATTACAGAAAAGTTTTGTGCTTAAAACGACAATTATATAACAGTTAATAATATTTTTTTTCAATAGAGTACAAAAATTTATGTAAACAATGAACAAATAAATAAGAAACTGATTGATATTAAGAAAAGATAGAGAATAGGTAAAAGCGAATGGTCTCTATAACTAAATCTCAAGTACTGATAATTGATAACTGTTCATTGATAACTGTTCATTGATAATTGATAACTGTATAGATGGCTAACTTATTGTGGTTACAAGGTGGTGCTTGTTCGGGTAACACCATGTCAAAAGTGAAATTAACATCATGCATATCTTTTTTTACGGTCGGGTGTCAACCCTTGAACAACAGGAAGATGGTAGGGCTTTACAAAAACAGCTTGAGCGAGGAAAAGCTGCTGGTGCAACGCGCTTTTATTGGGATATAATTTCTCGCTCCAGTGAAACACGCCCTGGATTACAAGCAATGATGGAAGACTTAGTGCGTTTCAAGGTTGACGAATTGATGATCGCCAGAATTGACCGAATTGGTTCTTCGTCAAAGTTATTTTACTCTTTGCTGGGTATATTACGAACTAATAATATTAAACTTAAAGCCCTTGACCAAAATCTTGATGTCAATTCTTCCGGAGGACAGTTGACAATAGATATTTTGTTAGCTGCAAGTAAATTTGAAGTGGGAATGTTGAGCGATCGCCTTAAGGCAGAGCGCTCCTACAGGAGGAGTAAGGGTAAATCCAACGCTTGTATTGCTCCTTTTGGATGGAAGACTTTAGATGGTGTATATGTGCCGGATACATCGCCGTGTGTTTGTATTATTAAAGAAAAATTGGAATTACAAACTTGTGATTTGGCAAAGTTAGCACTAGAAAAATTCTATCAGCATCCCAGCACTCATGCCCTGTCAAAGTACCTAAATGAAATGCTTGGATGTACAACGCGATCGAAATCAACAGCGAAAAAGCAGCAGAATGTAACTGAAAATTTACAGGAGATTGATTTTAGCCGTGCTCGACGGCATGGTTATAGAAGATATCCTCATGGCTCCTTAGGTTGGACTCCTGCTGGAATCAAAAACTGGTTAGTAAATCCTGTTCATGCTGGAGGAATACCGCGCAACTCCACATCCGGAAGTGGAAAGGGATATAAATCATTTGATGAGTGGAATGTTGACTGGGGTACTCATGAAGGGATTATTAGTAGGGAGTATCATGAGGAAATTAAAGCAATAATCCGAGGCAATCGCTCTAACCATTGGGCTAGTAGAAATATGAATATGCCTAATCCCTACGCCAACCTTTTAAAGTGTTCCAATTGTGGCGGTGCAGTAGCGCGATGTAGTATCAGGTTGTTAAAGACTAAAGGATATGTTGCTTACTTTCAATGTGTTCGTTATGGACAAGGGCAATGTAATCAAAGAGCAATGCTCAGAAATGATAAACTTGATACTCAGTTACAAGAGCATCTGATTAAGAGAGCAGAGGCTCTTGCTAATGCTTTAAATTTTGATGAGGAAATTGAGGAGCCACCCAAGCTTTTACGTTTACGTCAGGATTTGGCTCAATTAGAAAAATGCTCCCCCAATCCAGCGATTGAGAGAGCTAAGTGCGACATTAATAACCAAATCAGAGCAATCAAAAGCAGCTATATGCCTAAATCTATACCCCAACGAGAAAGGTTTATAGAGATGTTTGCAGATCAACTTTTTTGGAACACCCTAACTAATGAAGAGAAAAAAAGAGTTTTACGCGATTTCGTTAGATGCATTTGGGTTAACGGAAGTAACCTTGGTGGCATTGACTTGCTGTTTTAACTTTTCATATCGCTTTAGCAGTCGTAGGTAAAATTGCTTCTTATTTTCCATGAAAGACAATTGAACTCTTGCCCAAAGTTTATGCGATCGCACTCTGTTTTCTGTTCAAATATCACTTTTTCATGTTTTTATTTAGCAATGCCGACTGATTCCTGTTTCTAATCATCGGTGTTGAATGAGGGTGAAGAGGGGGGGTAGAGGGGGAGAAATTTTATCGGAAATCGCCAGGAGTAAAACGGGAGTAATTAGCTTTCTACAGTTACTGGTAAGCTATCTTGTTCTGTTTTCTCCTCTAGTGGTTGTTCTTTATTATTCTCACTACTTGAAGAGCCAGTAGTTCCTTGTATTTGCTTGAGGTGAATATTATTCACTTGAGTGATAAAGTTTTCGATTGACTTCTTTGCCTTTCTTTCTTGTTCGTTTTCGTTAATTGAATCATAGCAACGGTACAATGGAGTTATTCCTAAGACAAACTTTTCTTCTTCTGCTTCTAATAATTCAACGGTTTTATTAGCAGAAATCCAATTTTCTTGAAAAGGAAAGGAAGTGACAATACTAGCCACTATAGAAGCTACCGCGGGGAAAATTACAGGTAGCCATTTTAGCCAAGTGTCACTTGCTTGTATTTTGTCTACCAAAACTAGAATTGGTGTCACACCAGATAAGACAATTGTTCCTATTTGTAAGCTATAGTAAAGAGTTCTCGATGTTGCTCGGGTTTTTTTGTAATCCTCAATTAATTCTTGGGCATATAGTAAAGCCTTTGTTCTTGCTGGTGCTATTGGATTTTTGATTATCTTTTTATCGCTATTAATTAAATAGAGTTCGGCTTTCCTCTGGATTTCGTCTTGATAAGCTGTTTGACGAGCAGTTTGAGATACTTGTAAATCTAGAAAAAACAGAAATATAAATATAGCGAGAGAAGTAATAGCAATTAAGGTAATTTTTGGATTCGGTGGAAGATTAAGAGCAACAATACCGAAACCAATAGAAATTGCTAAAGATAAGTATTCAATTACTTTCAGGAAAAAAGACATTTTTTGTTTGATGATGAAGGTTGTAATTGAGGAGACTCAATTTCTTTTTGGTTATTTGTCTCAGAATCAGTCATAATAAATTTTCAAAATCTATTCGTTTAAGTAGCTAAACAATTTACGGACTTTTCTATATTTAACTAATCATATAGATGAAAGTCAAGGGCTGATTATAAGTAGGAAAAGTAGGAAAAGTAGGAAAAGTTTGTTCTGTTAACAATAAGCGATCGCGATCGTATTTTAATTTTGGAAATACTCTATATAAAATATACACTACCCACGCAACTCAAAATTTTCATTGCTGCCAGATGAGGTGTTAATTTATATCCTTATACTTGCCATAAGGAGTAATAAGTAAGGAGTAATAGTATAAAACGTTCGACTATATAATAAGTAATTAGCCTGACTTGATATAAATCATGATGAACATGAGCAGACGTTATATTTACAGCCACTCCGGGCTGTAAATATACGCGGAGTGACTCGAAATTTTACTCAACCCCCAAATTTTTTAACAGCATCGTTTAATTGAAGGTTTTCCGGTTCATTTTTTCTCGCTTCCTCTATTTCCGAGAGCATTTCATACCAATATCCCCTACTTGCGTACCACTTTGCTTTTGCGATATGCCTTTGTGGCATCGGCAAAGCGATCGCAGTTTTACCAGCTAACTCCCTATCTATCTGGGAAGTTTTTTCAACTCGCTGTACCCAACCTTGAAAAGTAGGGTCATCTGGCTGTATAGTGTCTCCACAGACAACTACTAATGACCATTGATAATTTTTACCTATGCTCAAAGATGGTTTCTCTTGTGGTAAATTAAAGCTAACAATACCACGCTCGGTAATTGGTAGAAAAGCTCTTTGGTAATATTTTCCATCTTCAGATCGAAAGCTTAGCATTATCTGTTTCGCTTTTGTCTGAGGTAAACGAATAAATATCTTAGGCAGCTTTTGAAAAGTTAATCCATAATTACGCTTTGGCATCAGAGCTTTAATTTTTTGCTCGTTAGTAGAACATTTATTTCCATCTCGAGAGCCAGATCCCTTCGTATCCTTAGGCTCTGGATCTCCTGGCGGTTCAAATGATTCTTGAAAAACTATCTCTTCTGACAAAGAATTCTCTGTAATTCCTAATCTTGACTGGGCTTGAGCGGGTAAGGAAACAGTAGTGAGGATAATTAGTAATAATTTAAAAAAAATTTGTGAATTATACATCTTCCTAAGTAAATTATTTTAACCGCCATTACTTTACTGATGACCGGATGTTGAGTCAAAAATAAGAGTTATTTTCAATCCAAGAATTTAAACTATTGGCTTTTATGCTTGCAACTTTTAAGATAAATTGCTAATTTACCCCCCTACAATCAAAAGATGATATTTATTGGTTAAATGTTTCCGATAATTGACGAAAAATCTTTAAATCTATGTAAATAAATACCGATCTAATCTTATTTCACTCGAAATTCATTCTGTTTTACCCTTATGATAACTATTTGACTATCTTATTAAGTAAGTATTAAAAGACTAATTATCTGTAAAATTGGTAGCTCTAATAATTAGCCCAAAATTACAGGATAATCAAATAATATCCTCTCCGTTTACTTTGGAATAACGACAGCAGGTAAGAAAAAAACTCTGCGTTCCTTAGCGCTTCCCTTTGTGTGACTCTGCGTTAAATAATATTAATTCAGGCTCATTAATGACTATATAGTCGAACGTTTTATGCTATTATTTGCAATTTATAACTCCCAAATCCCAACTCCTTAACGCCAATTGCCAACTAAAACAAAAGGTGACCAATAATAAGGATGTTGGTATTGAGGATTTTTCAACAGGGATAATTGTGCTTGACGCAATGCTTGGGCTTTGGTGGTTTTACTTTGAGTCAAAAGACGGTAAAATTCAGTTATCAGATCTGTTGTAGATTTATCTTGTACAGACCAAAGCGTTGCCACAGTACTTCTAGCACCAGAGCGTACTGCAACTCCTGCTAATCCTAAAGCTGCGCGGTTATCTCCCTTGGCTGTTTGACAAGCGCTTAAAACTAAAAGTTCAATTGGCTCGCGATTTCGTAGATTTGAAGAGGGGCTTTTCAACCATTTACCCAAGTCTTTAACATTAATACGATTCTTCCAAGTTAATAGGAAAGTATCTTCGGCTTTGGAGCTAAATTGTCCGTGAGTAGCAAGATGAATTATAGAAAAAGGAGCAGATTCGATTTTATCTTGAACTTGGGGAAGAGTAAATTGTTCGTTTAGTAGAGTTTGGGCTTTCACCAAGCTCGAAATTTGAGTAATTTCTGTTTCGACACCTGGTAAAGCAGAAAATCCTTGACGCGCTTGTGCTAAACCCCCGGTTAAAGCTTTAAGTTGTTGGGGTGGAAGATTTCGCGATTCAAAAAGTTGCAATCCTGGGGTTAAAGCTATATTATATTTTTCAATGATAAATTGTTCGCCATCGTGAAGCACTGACATTGGTATACTGCGGAGAAAGCCATCGAGAACAAATACTAAGGTTTTGATTTGAGAGCGTTGTAATTCTGCTTCCACAGGGCGTACTAACCAATCATATACCTTTTGAGCGGGTGGTATTACTTCCTCGGGTAAGAAAGCTGGGTTTAATGATTGACGCAGTTGATTAAATACTTTTGATTCTTCTTCCCTGGAAACCTTAGTTCCGTAATGTTGTAAAGGTTGATTAGGAAGAGAAAGAATCACTTCTAAACGATTATCAACAATAATAGGATATATTACCGCCGCAGTTCGATCAATTTTTTCTATGGGCTGGGGTTGGTAAGTTAAACAAGCCGCACGTAAAAAGTTTTCTAATTCAGCAACTTGTAACCCTTCAATAACTTGACGAGATTTTTCCAGACGTTGCTGTTTATCTTGGGAAGGAAGATTATCGATATCTTGCAAAAGCAGTTGTACTAACTCTCGATATACTGGTTCAATTTCATCCCGGAAAGAATATTGTACGTCAGGATTCATTTGTACTAAATCTTGACGTAAAGATTCCAAATTATTTACCGCTTGGGAATAAGCAGTAATGGCACTTTCTTGAAAACCTTGGGCTTTATAAATTCTTCCTTGTTGCCATAACCAAGTAGCGACGATATCAGCTGCTTGAATATCTTGGGCTTTCTTGAGTGCATCTGAAGTCAAATTCAAAGCTTCAGAAAACTGCTGTGTTTGTTCGTAAAGATGTCCTAATTGTCCCACAGCATAAGATTCTGCTCTTACATCTTGCAATTGGCGTGCTTGTTTAACTGCGATCGCTAAAATTTCTGCTATTTCCCTATTCTCTACTCCCGATTTCCGATTCCCGATTAAACTTTGAGCCAAATTCACCCGACTGTAAATAGAGAAACGACTCGGGGGGATCTTTGCTAGCATTTGTTGAATTTCGGGAAATAATTTATTAGCTGAAGAATACTGCTCAATTGATAAAAGCAAACTAAACTGATTAATTTGTGCCGATAATTTGCTACGATAATCAGTTGCGATGGTTGCAGCTTGTTGATAGTAATCTAAAGCAGTAGTTAAATCATCACTTGCTTTGGCAGAATTTCCCAGCACTAATAAAGCTTGAGCAACATCTGTGCTTGAATTTAGCGATCGCGCAATATTTAAACTTTGAGATAATACGAATTGGGAATTAGATAAGTCTCCCACTGCTTGTAAAGTCGTACCTAAGCTCCGCAAACCCCTAGCTTTGAGCAAAGAATCGGGTAACTTCGTCAAGTCTTGAGCAACTTGTTCTAACTTAGTTCTTGCACGACGATAAAATCCCAAATTTTGCAAAGCTTGGGCTTGATTAATTTGACTGAGAACAATTCCGGTAATATCATCAATTTGACGGTAGACTTTCTCTGCTTGTTTCCAAGTATCCAAGGCTGTTTGAGCATTACCCGTTTTCAGTTGTAAACTACCGCTTGTATTCAGCACTCTGGCTGTAAGTAACCCATCATCAAGGGTTTTAAGTAATTTTAAAGCATTGTTTATGGCTTTTTGTGCTGCTTCCCACTTACCTAAGTCTTGATAAACAACACTCAAATAGTTGTAACTTAAAGCTTGATTGTATAATTCTCCTTTTCTCCCAAAAGTCTTGGCAGCTGAAAGCCATATCTGTGCTGCTTCAGTTAACTTCCCTCGATCGTAAAGTTGTTTTCCTTGTTCGATTATAGTACTCGATCGTGTTGATTTCTCGTCCCCTAGCACTCCATCTCTCCCCTGCAACCCCCTGCTCGCGAGCAAGATTGTGCGATCGCTAATGACATATTTAGCTGCAACTGGTGAAATAGTCGTAGTTAAAAGGAAAGTTAGCAGAATTAAAACGAGAAAACGTTTGAAGTTCACAAGTTTAGATTGAGGAACTACTAGAATAAATATATTACCGTGATTTTAACTGCGAAATCCGTCAATGCGATCGTTTGAAATATCAGTCACTAACTACCGACTATAAGTCGATAGCTTGAGAATTTGCAGGATTCTCTGTAGATGAACTGGTGCGTGACGGCAAGATTAACCACTGTTCGTTATCATTAGTAATTTCTGGTGGCCGTCACGCACCCTACATAATAAATTCTAAAAAAGTCTCTCGAAGGTAATTATCATAATATGGTGCGTGACGGCAAGATTAACCACTGTTCGTTATCATTAGTAATTTCTAGTAGCCGTCACACACCCTACATACTCCTTACTCCTTACACCATAAAATATTCTCGATACAAGCGGCAGCTAATTTTTGCAATATTTCCCTCCAGATGTATCAATCCCAAACTTTTTAATTTAAATGCTATTTCTTGTTCTAAAGATTGTGTAGTTTCTTTAATTACCTTTTTAAACCCATGTGCTAATTCGGGATTTTGTTTCAGATGCCACAATTGTTGGTGTAAATGATTGTTAAACGAAGGAAGAGCCGAAGTTGGAAGAGCCGAAGTTGGTTGGAATTGAGATGGGGATTTAGACCCCAACTCAATTCGTCCACCGTGTGACGGGAACCCTTAAAAGTTTTTTCTTCTAAAAAACTTTTAAGGGAACCCTGTGACGGTGGGGAATTAAACCCATATGTTTTAGTTAAAAATACCAGTATCTTTAGCTGCATTTCTGATTACATCTTTTAAGGTAATTTGACTACGTGCGCTATGATAAAATGCCAATCGCACTAAATAAGGAAATCCCCCGGTTATCTCCATTAATTGTTCAAGCTCTACAGTTGAAACTTTTATTCCATGACGCTGTGCTAAATCTTCTACTTCCAATTTCGTAAAGGGAGATAATTCAATTGCTAATCCGACATTAAACGGCGATCTATTGATTGGTAAGGGAATATAAACATCGGTAGAATTAACAATTACTAATCGCACTTTTTGCCAGATATCAACATTTTTAGCTTCTTCGTGCCAGCTTCATAATAATGCTAAAAAATCGCGAGCTATATTTGGATATTCAAATAACTGATTAACTTCATCAAATGCTAATATCATGGGATGGGAAATTTCTTTTAATAAGTAATCCCTAAAATAAATCGTACAGTTTACCAATGCTCCCATATCTTCGTCCCAATATTCTTCTAACTCCGATTTTATCCCCAACTGATAAGTAATATTGGCACACATCCATCGCAACAATTTTTCTGTTGAAGTAAAAAGTTTTATTTCGGCATTATCTAAACTTAAGCTTACGGTTTGATAATTACGAAGGTTACCATAAGCAATAATTCTTGACATTAAGGAACTTTTCCCCATTTGTTGCGGTGCTTTGATGCGGGTTAATGTTCCCGGTTGAAGAATTTCTTGATAACAAGTTTCTTCTACATCGCGCTGAATATAAAAGGGAGAAGATAAAGGTACTTGCCCTTCTGGGTATTCTAAAGCTTGTGAAGGGTTCCCATAAGAATTTTTTTAGGAGAAAAAAATTCTTATGGGTGCCCGTGGAGGTGATGTCTCAATTAAATTTGATGGATTTACATCATTGGATGATTTTTCCAATCGTTGTTTCAGTACGGCATAACAATTGGTTCTATTAACTTTTTCATTTACGGTATCTGAAATAATTTTCCACAATTGTGGCGCTACTAATTGCTTAATATAAGTTTCAGAATAATTATTTTCCCGAGCAATTTGAGTATAAGTTTTATCAGTTTGACGTATAGATTCTTCTAGGATCACTTTTTGAATAAAACTGAGGGATTTCCCCGTGCGATCGCGAATTAGTTTTTCTATTACTTTGATGATTTCTTCAATATTATTCATCTATAGTAATCCTAGTTTAACAATTCAAATAAAATACAAATAATTTTCCTCTTTTAGTCTAAGTAGGTAGACAAAAATATTACAATCATGACATAATCTTATATTTACTATTTTAGTATGAATTATATAATATTGGAAATAGTATAGACATATACTAAAAGTTAGATATATTCAAAGCTTCATTTGCCCTTAGAGGATGGGCGGAAAAGTATTGTTTTTAAGTTAATTTCCGGATTATTTCTCTTCCCCCCGAAGGATCTGAGGCTTAACGTACCCAAATTCCGTAGAGGGGAATAATGGGCTAATTCAAGAGCTACTTTTATTAAAATCGAATTAGCTTACCCGACACCTCCTAAGAGAGTAGCTGTAATAACATAGCCCACTTATAACGCTGCCGCCACGCAAGGTATATAGTGGGTTAAAAAATTTTTGTAGCGATCGCTTCACTGGGTAACGCATACGGTACACCAGGCTTTAAGCTTGCGGATTTTTAATTAGAAATAGAATCTTTTTTACTCTAATGCGCGTTAAATTTATGAATTATATATATTGACAAGAATACTTAATTATGTAGCCAGAGAATATTTGCTGAAATTATTAGTAAATGTATTAACTTTATGTATTTTCATGCTGTTGAAAAGTTGAAATAATTTTTTATGTAAAGCGTAAGTAGATCACAGCTGTAAAAGATACTTACAGAAAGATCGCTCATCTGAATTTTGAGGAAGTATAAACAATGAAATCAGTATTTCGATTAGTACTCGTTTTAATGCTTGTTGTAGGTACCATTTTTAGCTTTCCTTATCATAGCGCTCAAGCTCTAAACTTAGACTTAGTTAGTGACGTTTACGAAAGTGCTAAAGCAGGAGGAAAAGATGCTTTATGTAGAAAGGGCAACGCTTTTGGTGGCACTTTCTCTCTTCGTTCTTTTAAAGGTGAATTATGCGCTAATAGTAAAGCGATCGCTGCTTTAGGTGAATACGTATGTACCAATCCTGAGGTCGCAGGTTTTGAAGGATCGAAGTGCGATAGATACGCTAAGGTAAAACTAGATGGTGAAGATCCATATGAAGTGTTGAAACAAGAAGTAGAAAATGAATCATTAGATATCGTAAAAAAATTGATCAAGTTGTTCTTGTAATCAGATCGGCAAATTTGACTAATATTTCCTTAGTTGGAGCATACTAAGGCAGCTTGCTTAAGGATAACAGAAAATTTGGTCAAACTTAATCTGACACAAGTAATCCCTGGGTTATTCCTAGGGATTACCTTTTGAAAGCTCAGCTTCCCTGTTGTGGGAGAAATCTGCTTCGATGCTAATAGTAATGAAAAAAATTAAGTCGAATATTGTGAAATTCTTATTTAATTTACAAAGGATTTTCGATAAGATTGCTAAATCCATAATAATTTCTGCAATCTCTATTGCTATAGTCTTTTGCTCAAATCTATCTCCCGCAATTGCTCTATCACAAATCTCTACTGTAATTGAAGAGCAAGTTCTACAAATATTACGAGAACATCCAGAAGCTATTATAGAATCAATTGAGCGTTACCAGAAGCAACAATACGAAGAACAACAGAAGTTAACCAGGGCATTGCTGGAAGAATTTCAGAAAACACCTGAAAAATTGATTGCTCAATCTCCTGTCACGGGTGATATCCAAGATAAAATAATTTTGGTTGAATTTTCCGACTTCCAATGCCCTTATTGCCGAAGAGTGAGTAAGACAGTATCAAAATTCATCAAAAAACATCGCGCGCGCGTCGTACTAGTATACAAACATTATCCATTAAATATACATCCCCAAGCACTTCCCGCAGCATCTGCAGCGATAGCAGCCGCACAACAGAATAAATTTTGGGAATATCATGATGCTCTGTTTAAAAATCAACAACAATTAGGAGAATCATTGTATGTAGCCACCGCTAAGAAATTGGGATTAGATATAGAAAAATTCAATCGCGATCGCAACAGTTCCCAAGCTCAAGCTGCAATTGAACAAGATATGCAACTCGCAAATCAATTAGGTATAAATGGAACACCTTTGTTTGTGATGAAAGATAAAGTGTTTTCTGGAGCAGTTGAGCTATCAGAATTTGAAAAATTGTTGGCTGAAGTTAGTTAATCGTCACACAGATGGTGATACCATTTCTTTATAAAGATGCGCCGAATGCCCGCCACCTAACGGTTGGCTTTGTAGGAGTAGCTCCAGCCTTCCAGGCTGAACCGAGAAGGCGCAGCCTCATACAGAATTGGTATGACCATGGCTATATTGAAATATACAGTCAATCTGGTGAACCAATAACTTACGGTAGGTACGATGCTAATGTAATTAATTGGTGCGATATCGATTCTACTCGTGCCCCTTTATATGAAACAGGGCTTAGTGCCAATTAAACGGCGTTGCACGATGGGAATATGATACTATGATTTCAAATTGATGGAGACGTAGCAGTGCTACGTCTCTACATTGGTTTTATGTTTAATAACATATGTAGGTGAATTTAATTCATAGTTTTATTCAGCAATGCGAACCCTACCACAGTTGTGTTCAACGACGCTATCTCTAACGTCATTATTTTTATCATCAACTTGATTATTATCCGCAACAAATTCTATATCCCCATCCCTGTTAACAATCCACCCAGTAGCCTCAACAATTGCTTTCTCATTATCGACCAACTCATCCCCCTCAACTGTTCCCTGTCGTGGTACTGTCATGCTCATGGTACCTGTTGACTGTTGAGTGTTAACTGTATTTCGTAAATCTTGTAGAACAATTTCATTCTGTAATTTTTGTCGTGGATTTACTGGTAAACCACCGCGTCCAGATGTAACAAAACGAGCTTCTTGATCACTGACACAACCTGCACTAATTCTATCGGCAGCATCGGTTAAATTTTCTGGGAGTTCAATTAAACCGTTGTTAGGATCTACTGCTTGTAAATTATACGGTGAAATTTCCATCAATTCCAAATTCTGAACTTGCTGTAATATCGCTAAAATCTGTTGTTTCGTCGCGAAATGAAATTCCAAACAAACCTGGTGTGGCGATAAGCCTGCATAGCATGCGCTTCGCGATCGCAATATTACCACCGTTACCTTGAAAAGCATTGGCATTAATATCGCTGTTTTCCAAAGGTACAGCGACAACTAAACCACCATTAATTGTAATATTACCTTAATATTTCCTGCTTTTTCCGTACCGGGAAGAGTATCAATAGGGAAAATAT
>JBCBQE010000091.1:0-12545 GCA_039820385.1 Cyanobacteria bacterium J06635_10 | reverse complement strand
ATACAGTACAATTCAAACAAAATTTGTAATTATATTGAGTAAAATTACTGTTGTTTTTCCAAATTAATTTGTTATTCAAATCTTGCCAGCAACGAAGTTAATTTCTAAACTTATAAGTAAAACTACACAGGAGAATATCACTCTGGAGTTATTTAAAAATATTTCCATAAATGCTTGTAAGCTGAGTTATTTGTGGAGTATGAGATGTAAAAATAAAAACAAAGACGATGACAAAAGCCAAATATCAGAAAGGGAAAATAATTAAAATGCTACAGCTATTCGATACACTCAATAATGCTGGGCTTATTCTCAAAGATTTAATATGTCCGATTTTAAAACCGTCAGTAATGCTGTAGCCAACCTCTACAATACTTATCCTTTTCCTCCAGAACCTTTACTTGACGAACCACCACCAGGTTATAACTGGCGCTGGAAGTGGGTATCTGCTTACAATTTTTGTACTGGAAAAAAACCTCAAGCCGAAGATGTGAGGATTTTAGATGCTGGTTGCGGTACAGGGGTAGGAACTGAGTACTTAGTTCACCTCAACCCCCAAGCGAAAGTAGTCGGAATTGATTTAAGTGAAGGTGCCTTAAATGTAGCAAAAGAGCGCTGTCAACGTTCAGGTGCCAATGGCGTTGAATTCCATCACCTGAATTTGTTCGATGCCGAACAGATAAGCGGAGAATTTGATTTAATTAACTGCGTCGGCGTTTTACATCATACACCAGACCCGATTCGCGGTATCCAAGCATTAGCGAAAAAGTTAGCACCTGGTGGCTTAATGCACATCTTTGTTTATGCTGAATTAGGGCGCTGGGAGATTAGCTTAATGCAACAGGCGATCGCTCTACTCCAAGGGGATAAACGCGGCGATTATAGCGATGGTGTTAATGTAGGTAGAAAAATTTTTGATTCTTTACCAGAAAGCAACCGAATAGTCAAACGAGAGAAAGAACGTTGGGCTTTAGAGAATCAGCGCGATGAAAATTTTGCCGATATGTATGTTCATCCCCAAGAAATTGATTACAATATCGAAACTTTGTTTGAGTTGATTGACGCTTCCGGTTTAGATTTCGTTGGTTTTTCCAATCCCGGTTACTGGAATTTAGAAAGACTTTTAGAAAAAGCACCAGAATTAATCGAAAGAGCACAAACCTTGGGAGAACGACAAATCTATCGGCTGATAGAATTATTAGATCCAGACATTAGTCATTACGAGTTTTTTCTGAATCGTCCACCTTTAAATAAAGTGGATTGGTGTGACGAAAATCAACTCCTTAAAGCAATCCCAGAATTAAACCCTTGCCTCAGTGGATTCCCCGCTGAACGTATATTTAACCACGACTACCAACTAGTGAGCTTGTCAGAAAACCAGATAGAGTTCATGGAAGCCTGTGATGGGAACTCAACAGTAGGAGATATTTTAACAAAAGTTGAATTTGACACCGAAAAAGTCAAAGAACTTCAGAAACAGCAATTGATAATGCTTAGTTCGTAGCTGAAATTGTTAATTATTCACCTTTGACCTTAATGATTAGTGCTTGGTTTATTTAATACCTTGTCTTTGACTAATTTTTAAGCAAAATAACGGATTGACAAAATTATTTTCATTTTAAATTGTTAGGAATAGCGATCGGTATAATTCAACGTCACCGTTATTTTTAGGGCTGTGGGGAATCCGCAGCCTTAAATTATTTGATTTTTTATCCCAGAATAATTCTATTAGTTTTGAAAAAAGTTTGTGGGGAAGGAAAATTCTAGCCCAATCTCTAAAAAGCCTTGGGTTGTTACTATGAATTTTCAGATAAAAATGGTATAAGTACTCAAACGCTTATTTTTTTGACCGAAGGTCTTCAATTTCTTCCTTCGCGGTGAGAATTCATTAGCTTAATTAATTTAAAATTCAGGGCATAAAATGCAAGTAATTCAAAGAAATTCAGATACCTTTAAATGTTTTATCGGTTTAGATGGGGCTACTGTTGATAAGCCCAGTAATGGTGGATTGAGGCTCAAGATTTATGAATCCGAAAATCTAGCCTTGGAAGAATGTAAGAATTTATCTCTTGTCATGAGTCATAAACATAATTTATATAATACTGGCTTCAATGGTGGGAAAATTGTGGCATTTGTCAAAGAACACAAGACATGTAAAAAAGAAATTTTGAATTTTGTTGGTTCTATGCTCCAGGAACTTAATGGCTTAATGTATACAGGTTGTGACTTAAATACTTCCTTAGAAGATATGGAGTACTTAAGAAATCATTGTCCTTATATCCTAGCCGCATTAGACTCTAGAGTAGATCCAAGTATTGCAACAGCATATGGAGTAGTGGGGAGCATTCAAGGTATTTTTGGTAATTGTCTCAAAGATAGAACTTTCCTGGTTCATGGTTTGGGAAAGGTTGGTAGTGCTGCTGCTCTCAAGTTGCAATCCCTTGGAGCTAACGTTATGACTTATGATATTGTGTCCAGCCGAGCCAACCTCCCTAATTGCACAAATGTATCCGAGCGGCAAGATTGGTGGAATATTGAATGTGATGGTTTAGTTCCATGTTCTATCAGCGGATTGATTACGCCTGAAATCGCCAGTTTGCTTAATTGTCGCTATATCGTTGGTTCTGCAAATCTTCCTCTGAGCGAGGATCTTGTTACCAATATTTTGAATTCAAAATCAATTGTGTTTATTCCTGAAGCAATCAGTAGTGCTGGAGCTATTATTTCTGATTCAGTTGAGTTTTACAATCCATCTATTTTTAAGGAGATAAATCCCGAAATTATCTATTCATTTATCCAAGAACTTGTTCGCAAAAAAACTCAAGAATTTCTATTAGAACTGAAAAATAGAGAAGAATCTTATATTCAAGTATTGTCAGAATTATCCTCCCTAGCAGAAAAGGAACCGAAGGCAGGCGAATTGATAACGAATTTTCTTAATTACAATCTGGACGAGAGCGTAGTACTAAACTAATTTATTACTATTGTGAGACATGATTAATTTGTAGTAATTAAAGAGGATTTGACATGGCAATTTACATGGCATCTAACTACTCACTCAATACACTTGGCGCAAAGCTTTGTCTGGAAGCTGCCTGGGACTTAGTTGATAAGGCACTTCAGCCAATAAAAGGCTACTCACAGATAAAACTTGCTGACTATGGTATTGCAGATGGGGGTACCACTCAGGAACTATGGAAGCGGATTCTAGCTAATGTGAGGCAACAAAACGATAACGCTTTTATCGAAGTAATATTTGAGGATCTACCCAAGAATGACTTTAATACTCTGGCAACACATGCGGCTTTCCTGATGGAAGATGATAAAAATGTGGCAATTGCTATGGTTCCTCGATCCTTTTATGAAGCTATTTGTCCACCAAACAGCCTGGATTTTTGTTTTTCATCAACAGCCATGCATTGGTTAAGCAAATTGCCCAAACAGTTAACCCATCATACTCATGTAAATGCTTGTCAAGATGCAGAAGATCGGGCACTTTTCCAGGCACAGTCACAGACTGACTGGATCGCAATTCTAAGCGCTAGAGCTCGAGAACTTAAATCTGGAGGGCAAATGGTGAGTGTGAATCTCTCCACAGACGAGCAAGGGCGCTATCTAGGCAACAATCAAATCGATCGAAATATGCATGACGTTCTCCATGACATCTGGAAACAAATGCAGGTTGAAGGTTTAATTCAATCAGAGGAGTACCTTAGAGGTACATTCCAAAATTATTACCGTACAGAAGCTGAGTTCATTGCTTGCCTCGAAGATCCTCAAAGTAAGGTATATCAAGCTGGTTTAAGATTGGGGGACATCCGGACTAAACTAGTTCCTTGCCCTTATCGATCTCAGTATGAAAGCGATAAAAATGCCGATAAATTTGCTCAAGGCTTAACCCAAACTATTCGCTCCTGGAGCGAACATACATTTAGAAATGCTTTTGTCAATCGCTTGGACGAAGAAGTTTCTGAGATCGTCGATGGGTTTTATCAAAGATTTACAACTAGAGTTAGAGAAAATCCCACTCAGTACTCAATGGATTATGTCGAAACCTATCTTCGACTTTATAAGGAGTAAGTAGAAGCAAAACATAAGTAATAGGTTAAGAATATAAAGCATTTGTCCAAAATTATGGACAAAATTATTTTTTTTCTTAGCCTATGATTCATTCACCAAGATGTCTTTGTGGCTGTGTTACATCTTGGTGATTGTTGCTTTCTTTATGAAAAAACCTCACTCGGAGATTTGAGAGCATCGCGGGTAGCACTCAGTGGCGACAAATCAACAGAAGGAGACTCTTCTAAAACTAGCTCTGACATTAGTTTCCCTAACAGTGGTGCGAACTTAAATGCCTGACCAGATCCACCAGTGAAAATACTAAATTGGGAATATCCGGGGAGCTTATCTAGAATAAATAAAGTATCCCGAGTCATTGTGTAAGGACTATAGTAAAGGGCGAGACACTCGCCAATTCCATTCCAGTTGCGATGAAGAAAATCATCCAGTAACTGCGCGAGTTCTGAATTTGTATTTGTTTCTCTAACAAATGTCTTCATAGTTTTTGTACGCAATTCTGGTGGACACCAGTCAATACCAACCTTAATCATAGATGTTGTAGGATTATGACAAGGGAATCCGTAGTACAATCCACCATCTTTGTTAGCAGGATTTTCTTTTTGAAAGCAAAACCATTGCGGAAAACGACTGCGTTCAGTTTCTTTAACTCGGTAGTGTCCCCATAACATACTCCAAATTTCTAAATCTAGAGGCTCTGTAAAAGTACTGAGTAGATCGTTTGTCCAAGCTCCGGCAGCTAAAACAACTCGATCTGCAAGAAATAAATTTCCATTAGCTGTGTGAATTTCAACTACATTTGAATTACTTATATTAAGCTTTACAGCTTGTTCTCCAGTATAAATAGAAACTCCATTGGCTTCGGTCTGCGATCGAAATATCTCAATAGCTCTATTTGCCCAAACCATCCCAGAAGTACTTTCATACAAACCAATAAAATCCGGCTTAGGAGTCATAGGCCAACGTTCTTGAAGTTGGGTGGCATTTAACGCCTCAAAAGGAATACCTTTCTTTTGCATAATGCGCCGGGCACCGGGAATACTACCTTCGATTGTCTCCTCATCCCAAGATTCCCCATAAAATAGCAGCCCGTGTTCCTTGAGTAACTCGCAATTATGCTCGATTTCAAGCCTTTTCCACTCCTTTAAGCTAACTTCTTGTAATTCACAGAGGTACTCATTAGAGTACATTCGACGATACATACGTTCCTCACCATAGGAACTATTATTGAGACTAGGAATGGAGTCTTTCTCAAGTATCACAATGCTCAGATGTTTTTTCTGACTTAGGTAATAGGCTGTTGCAAGACCAGAAATACCACCGCCAATTATAATTACATCTGCCTCGATCGGTTGTTTCTTATTTATCACTGGATAATTTAGTCATATATTTAAAAACACTATTTTACCAGTTCCTGGTATCCCGGAGAGCGTTTTCCATATTATCTGACTGTTAACCGATAACAGTTAAACCTCGACTAAATGCTAATATCGCTCATGACAACCCTCGCGATTCGAGGATAAAATTCTGGATAAGCGTTGTTCTGCAAGCTATCGTCTTCTCTCCAAGAATGTCAAAATCGATAGCAAAGGTTGAACATATTTATCTGGGGTTTGTCATCCGTGTATCACTGTAATTTTAAGTACGATATTTTTGAGCAACCAAGTTTTATGTTTGTTAATGCGTTGAAAAATTAAAGTACACAGCTAGTTGAATGATGTTCGGAGTTAACAAGAAGTTTATTGTTTTTTTCTAAAGTAATGTTACCCAACCGTGATATGATTCAACTGACTGGATTTGCAGTCAACATCCAACTTTTGTACTGGTTTCAAGTCCTGTGAGCTTGTCAGACGAAACGATTGAATCCGCGCCTTCGACAGTAGAAAATGCTCAACCTGGTTTTGAGGACGCAGAACGAGAAAATTCCATGCAAGATTTCTACAAACTCTATCAGGAGTTGTTAGTTATAACTCTTGCTTTAACGGGAATTATTTTTGTTTCTGTTTGGATATTTTATTCCTCAAATATTGCTCTCAATTATTTAATTGGAGGATGTACCGGTTTAATTTATCTGAGGATGTTAGCAAAAGATGTTGAGCGCTTGGGTAGAGAAAAGCAACAGCTGAGTAAGACTCGGTTGGCTTTAATAGTGTTGTTGATTCTACTAGCAGGAAAGTGGAACCAACTGCAAATCTTGCCTATATTTTTGGGCTTTTTAACCTATAAAGCAACGCTGATAATCTACGTAATACGTGTGGCATTCAATTCTGACTAGCATAAAACTGGGTAACAATAAAACTGTTCTCCAGTTAATATGGTCGAAACGTAGATTAGGTCAAGAAAATGGTAGATTTTCTGAATGCTTTCAATTCTGTGACTCTTGCAGAATTGGAAGTAGGAAAACATCTGTATTGGGAAATTGGTAACTTAAAATTACACGGACAAGTTTTTCTGACCTCCTGGTTTGTAATTGCCGTGTTAGTGCTAGTTTCCATTTTAGCAAGCAGTAATATCAAGCGGATTCCGAGTGGTATACAGAACTTAATGGAGTTTGCCCTCGAATTCATCAGAGATTTGGCTAAAAACCAAATTGGCGAGAAAGAATATCGCCCTTGGGTGCCATTTGTAGGCACTTTGTTTTTGTTCATTTTTGTGTCAAATTGGTCTGGGGCACTTGTTCCTTTCAAGTTGATTGAGTTGCCAGAAGGCGAATTAGGCGCTCCGACTAGTGACATCAATACAACTATTGCCTTAGCATTGTTGACATCATTGGCGTATTTTTACGCTGGGTTCAGCAAGAAGGGTTTAGGGTACTTTGGCAACTACGTTCAGCCGGTATCGTTCATGTTGCCCTTCAAGATAATTGAAGATTTTACCAAGCCTCTTTCCCTAAGCTTCCGTTTGTTCGGTAATATTTTGGCTGATGAACTGGTTGTGGGAGTATTAGTCTTACTGGTACCTTTATTTGTGCCACTACCTGTAATGGCCTTGGGTTTATTTACCAGCGCTATTCAGGCACTAATTTTTGCTACCTTGGCGGCTGCTTACATTGGAGAAGCGTTAGAAGACCACCACGGTGCAGAAGAGCATGGGGAACATTAAAACCCCCCATAATCGCGGTTAGTAGTTAGTAATAGTTTGATATTTTTGTTGTCAATGATTAATTAGTAATTGATCGCTAACAACTAACAATAAACAACTAGCAACTAGCAACTAACAAATTTCAAACTAAAAACCAATTCCATTAAGTAAACTAAGGAAAATAATCATGGATCCATTAATCGCTGCTGCTTCCGTATTAGCTGCTGCTCTAGCAGTTGGTTTAGCTGCTATCGGACCTGGCATCGGTCAAGGTAACGCTGCTGGTCAAGCTGTAGAAGGTATTGCTCGTCAGCCAGAAGCAGAAGGTAAAATTCGCGGTACTTTGCTGTTGAGTTTGGCATTCATGGAAGCGCTAACCATCTATGGTCTAGTGGTATCCTTGGTGCTATTGTTTGCTAACCCCTTCTCATAGTTAAGTACTGAGTACTGAGAAGAAAGTTAGGAGTTAGGAGTTAGGAGTTAAGAGTTGTATAGACGCTCTGCATAAAGTGTCTGTAAATGGGTTAAAAATTAGGAGTTAATTTATAATTCCATAATTCATAACTCATAACTCATAACTCATAACTTAAATATTGGTTTTCAGGCTCAGAACGGGCGAGTAATAATTGGAGCAAGCAATATGATGCAGATGACCCTATTCGCTGTAGAAGAGGTTGCTAAAGAGGGAGGTCTATTTGATATAGATGCAACTCTACCTTTGATGGCAATTCAGTTTCTACTTTTAGCGTTAATTCTAAACGCAATTTTTTATAAGCCTTTAGGCAAAGCAATTGATGAAAGGAACGAGTATGTTCGTAACAATCAATTGGAAGCAAAAGAACGCTTAACGAAAGCGGAAAAATTAGCGCAGCAATACGAAGAAGAATTAGCAAGCGCAAGAAGAAAAGCACAAACAGTAATTGCTGAAGCTCAAGCGGAAGCGGAAAAAATGGCTTCCGAAAAGATTGCAGCAGTACAGAAAGAAGCGCAAGCACAAAGAGAACAAGCCGCTCAAGAAATTGAGCAGCAAAAACAGGAGGCTTTTGCTTCTTTGGAACAAGAAGTTGATGGTCTCTCTCGCCAAATATTAGAAAAGCTTTTAGGAGCAGATTTAGCAGCGCAACGCTAACAAACTTTAACTGAATAAATGGGGAAAGTTTGTTGACAGCAGTTTGGCTCTAACTCAGTAATTACTACTTTGTAATTCGTAATTATTACCCCATATGTAAGTAAAGGGTCAATTCAATTATAGATTTTAGATTTACGATTTTGGATTATCTTATTCTTGAAAGAAGAGTCTTGTAGATTTTCAATTAAATTTATGAAAATAATATTGATTTGAAAATTGCTAAGAGCTTGTATATTAATCTAAAATCCGTCGAGGATGCGTTTTGGGGGAAGATAATCTACACCCCAACGCCAGTTCCTACAACGGAGGGAACCTCCGCAACGGACTGGCTCAACTTTCCGCAAAATCCAAAATCCAAAATTGGGAGGGTCAGTTAAAGATAGAAAAGTAAGAGTAAAAAAATATTTTTCTATAGATAAAACTGCTTCAAATAAAAATTGATTAATTACGAATTATAAATAAAAGTAAATTACTACTAGTTATTTGGTTATAGAGAGATTTAGATTTATAGATGGTCGATTTATACGGCATCGTAATTTTTTAAGCTGAAGGCAGCGCAGTAGTGGATGAAATAACATGGGGACTTTTTTAATATTGATGGCGGAAGCCAGCGCCGTCGGAAGTGAGTTAGTAGAAGAAGCAGCAGGTAATGAGGGTTTTGCTCTTAATACCAATGTTTTAGATACAAACCTGGTTAACCTGGCGATTATTATCGTAGTGCTGTTAGTGTTTGGACGGAAAGTTCTGGGTAGTACTCTACAGGAACGCCGCGAGAAAATAGAAGCCTCGATCAAAAACGCTGAAAAACGTGCCCAAGATGCAGCAAGCGCCTTGGCAGATCAACAACAAAAATTGGCTCAAGCTCAAGCAGAAGCGGAGAGAATAAAGCAAGCAGCACAAGAAAATGCTGGTAAAGCCAAAGAAGCAATACTCGCACAAGCAGCTGTTGATGTGGAAAGAATGAAGCAGACAGCAGCAGCAGACTTAGACACAGAAAGAGAAAAAGCCATTAACCAACTGCGACAGCGCGTAGTCGCCCAGGCTTTGGAGAAAGTAGAGTCGCAACTCCGTGGTGGAATTGCCGACGATGCCCAGCATACATTAGTTGACCGCAGCATCGCGCAGTTAGGGAGTTAACCATGACAAGTAATATAGCAACCGCTGGAATATCCCGTCCTTATGCTGAGGCGTTGATGTCCGTAGCACAGTCAAATAACGTTGAAGATAAATTTGACTCTGATATACGCTCTTTGTTGAGCTTGCTAGAAGAAAGCGAAGCACTGCGAAACTTTTTTGCCAATCCGTTTATCAGTACCGAAGACAAAAAAGGTGTTGTTAACAAGATACTCAGTCCGGATACCAATCCGATGTTCCGCAACTTTTTAATGCTGTTGGTAGACAGACGGCGAATTATATTAGTCGAGGGTATAGCCCAGGAATATTTAGCGCTGTTGCGGCAATTAAATCAAATAGTATTAGCGGAAGTGATTTCTGCGGTTCCCCTCACTGACGAACAGCAGCAGACAATCAAAGAAAAAGTCAAATCAATGACTAATGCTCAACAAGTTGAGTTAAACAGTAAAATTGATAGCGATATTATTGGTGGCGTAATTATTAAAGTTGGTTCTCAAGTAGTTGACTCTAGTTTACGAGGTCAGTTACGTCGCTTATCTTTGCGCTTGAATAACGGTTAAATAAAGTTAGGAGTGAGGAGTGAGGAGTTAAGAGTTAATACCACCGGAGTTAGGAGTTAAGAAGAAATGATTCATAACTCGTAATTTATAACTAATAACTCATAATTTAAAACTCATAACTCATAACTGATAACTTACAGTTTCTTTTCAATTCCTAAGAAAGAAGATAAAAAAATGGCAATTAGCATCAGACCGGACGAAATTAGTAACATTATCCAACAGCAAATCGAGGGATACGACCAACAAGTTAAAGTTGAGAATGTTGGTACTGTATTACAAGTAGGTGACGGTATCGCTCGTATCTATGGCTTGGAAAAAGCTATGGCGGGTGAGTTGTTGGAATTTGAAGATGGTACCACAGGCGTTGCTCTTAACTTGGAAGAAGACAACGTTGGTGCGGTATTGATGGGTGATGGTCGCCAAATTCAAGAAGGTAGCAGCGTTACAGCTACTGGTAAAATTGCTCAGGTACCCGTAGGCGATGCCATGATTGGTCGGGTTGTTAATGCCTTGGGTGAAGCAATCGACGGTAAAGGTGATATCAATACCACTGAAGGTCGTTTGATTGAATCTATGGCTCCTGGTATCATCGCTCGTCGTTCCGTACACGAACCGATGCAAACCGGTATTACCGCTATCGACGCGATGATTCCTGTTGGACGGGGACAGCGCGAATTAATTATTGGTGACCGCCAAACTGGTAAAACTGCGATCGCGATTGACACCATTATTAACCAGAAGTCAGAAGACGTAGTTTGCGTTTACGTAGCTATCGGTCAAAAAGCTTCTACCGTTGCGAACGTAGTCCAAACCCTACAAGACAACGGCGCCATGGATTACACCATCGTTGTTGCAGCAAACGCTTCCGACCCCGCACCTCTACAGTGGTTGGCTCCTTATGCTGGTGCTGCAATTGCCGAGTACTTTATGTACAAGGGTAAAGCAACCTTAATTATTTACGACGATTTAACCAAGCAAGCTCAAGCTTATCGTCAAATGTCCTTGTTACTACGTCGTCCACCCGGTCGTGAAGCATATCCAGGAGACGTATTTTACCTCCACTCCCGCTTGTTGGAACGTGCTGCTAAACTCAGCGACGAGCTTGGTAAAGGTAGCATGACCGCACTACCAATTATTGAAACCCAAGCTGGTGACGTATCTGCTTACATTCCTACCAACGTAATTTCAATTACCGACGGTCAAATTTTCTTATCTTCTGACTTATTTAACGCTGGTATTCGTCCCGCGATTAACCCCGGTATTTCCGTATCCCGTGTGGGTTCCGCCGCTCAAACCAAGGCGATGAAGAAAGTAGCTGGTAAGTTGAAGTTAGAATTAGCACAATTCGACGAATTACAAGCATTCTCTCAGTTTGCATCTGACTTAGATAAAGCTACCCAAGATCAATTGGCTCAAGGCGTTCGCTTGCGGGAAACCTTAAAGCAGCCACAAAACCAACCACGTGCAGTATACGAGCAAGTTGCAATCTTGTATGCGGGTATTAACGGATATTTAAGCGATATCGCAGTTGATAAAATTACCAGCTTCGTAGAAGGATTCCAAGAATACTTGAAGAACAACAAAACTGAATTTAAGCAAGGAGTTTCAGATAAGAAAGTGCTTGGTGAAGATGAAGAAAAAGCACTGAAAGAAGCAATTGCCGAATACAAGAAAACCTTCTTGGCAACAGCATAAAACAGTGAGCAGTTAACAGTGAGCAGTGAACAGTGAGGAGTGAATAGTGAGCAGTTAAGAGCGGCGAAAATCAAGAGTTAACGGTAAACAATAAAGAGTAGAAACTTCACTTCTAAGTCTTAACTTCCAACTACTGTCCTCCCAACTTCGTGTCCTCTTAACTGTTCACTGTTCACCGTTCACTGTTCACTGTTAACTCAATACTCTTAACTTTAAAAAAACTATGGCTAATCTAAAAGCAATACGCGATCGCATAAAATCAGTTAAAAATACCAAGAAAATTACAGAAGCGATGCGGCTGGTTGCAGCAGCAAGAGTACGTCGCGCACAGGAACAGGTAACTTCTACCCGTCCATTTGCCGATCGTTTGGCGCAGGTATTATTTGGTTTGCAAAGTCGTCTTACCTTTGAAGATGTAGACTTACCGCTGATGAAAAAGCGTGAAGTAAAGACAGTAGGGTTGCTGGTAATTTCTGGCGATCGCGGTTTGTGCGGCGGCTACAACACCAACGTAATCAAGCGTGCGGAAAATCGCGCCAAAGAACTACAGTCTGAAGGTTTGGATTACAAATATGTCTTGGTAGGGCGTAAAGCCACCCAGTATTTCCAACGTCGCGAACAACCCATTGACGCTACATATACCGGCTTAGAACAAATTCCTACTGCAGAGGAGGCTTCTAAAATTGCCGATGAACTACTGTCCTTATTCTTATCGGAAAGCGTAGACAGAATCGAATTGGTTTACACCAAATTCGTCTCCTTAGTTAGTTCTCGCCCTGTAGTACAAACTTTACTTCCTTTAGATCCCAAAGGTTTATCAACGGAAGAATTCGTCTTCTGTTGATAAACCTTTGGGATCTAAAGGAAGTAAA
>JBCBQE010000090.1:0-12551 GCA_039820385.1 Cyanobacteria bacterium J06635_10 | reverse complement strand
AGAGACGTAGCAGTGCTACGTCTCAAACAATGTGAAATCCCAACTTCATATTTTGATTCAGCAACGCCATTATTTTAATTGTAATTCCTTTTAAATCTGAATTTATAGGTGTGCCTGACAAGCACCAAATCACTGAGGAGCCTTGTGAAGCTAACGTTTCATGCACGGTTTTGTAGCCTCCTGTGGGGGGTGACTTCCTGGCCGCCGGCATCAACGCGGGCACGAAACACGGTCACCAAAAAGCCGGGAGAAAGGGTTCCCTTAAAAGTTTTTTCCTCCTGAAAAAATTTTCATGGGAACCCGTCGGGTGGCCGTCATGCCCCTGCTTTTTTGGTTTGATCGGCTGGGTTTTGAGTCAAAACTTGTGCGCGTGCAGTACCTCCATCACGTCACAGAGATAGGCGATGCCTGAATAATCGTCGAAAAATTCCGCTGCCACCTCATCCGAAATCTTCACAGCCATTTCCCGATTGGGGGTGAGCACCTCGAACTTTATATTCGAGAATTCGTCGGAGGAAACGCTGGGTCGTCCCGACGAGGGTACGTTGCGACTGCCTTTACCGCCAGCGGGCACCACCGTATAACCGGTAGCCCCGGCTTCGTCGATGATCTTGGCGATCTTTTTCATCAACAACTTTTCCGTTACGATGACGAGCTTGGTGGCTTGCTGGGTCATGTTGGTTACCTCCTTACCTGTATATTAATTAAACTACATAGAAACTCAGGAAAACGGCAGCACCGCTTGCCCTTTGGGCTAATCTAGCCGCCGCCCGTATGGAATCAGTTGCCCATCAGCGCCTGAGCGAGTCCGATGAAGAGCGGTATTCCTAAGGCAAGCGCAACCGGCGTGCCGACGGCTGTGGACGAGCCGATGTAGGCAGAGGGATTGGCCGACGGGATACCGGCTCGTAAAGTTGGCGGCCCTGAGATGTCTGAACTGGAGGCGGCAATGACGGCCAGAATCACTACGCCGCCAGGGCTGAATCCCGTGATGAAGTGGGCAATCATGCCGAAACCGAAGGCTATGAGCCCATGGAGCAGCGGTGCCACCGCAGCATATAGGGCGTACCACTGGCCCACCTTGCGCAGCTCGCCAAGCCTTGCTGTGGCCTCCATACCCATTACCAGCATCAGTATCGAAAGCAGGCCGCGGAAGAGGGGATTGAAGAAGCTCTCATAGACTCTTTCCGGCTGGGTTAAGATACCTAGAGCAAGACCGAGCAGCAGTGCCGATAGGGCAGAACCCTGGAGGCTTTCCTGGACGATGGGCCATATCTTGACCCGCTTGCTTGCGGTATCGCGCTGGGGATATCCGCTTGCGGTAATGCCCTGCCCGCTAGGATACCCGCCTGTGGTAAAGCGCTGCTCGCTGGGATACCCGCCTGCGGTAGCGCCCTGCTCGCTGGGATACCCGCCTGCGGTAATGCTCTGCCCGGTGAGATACTTCTGCTTGCTGAGAGCCCCGTCTGCGGCATCGCGCTTCTTGCTGAGATAAACGCTGGCCAAGACGATCGCAGTTACGAGCGCTGGGATGTCCATGAAGGGATAGAGTGCGGCGGCCCAAGGTTCATATGTGATGCTTTCCGTTTCCATTAGCGTCAGGGCAGCGGCGAGGGTCGAGCCACTCACGGCACCGAACAAGCCCGCGGTCGCAATGGCATCCACGGTTTTGACATTCGGCAGCTTGGCCAAGGTGTAGCGCCCGATGAACACGATCAGGATCCCTACTACCATGGCGAACAACGCAGGCAACAGCATCTCCACCAGATTGGCATTGCGGATTGCAATGCCCCCGCTCAGGCCGACTTTTATGAGCAGCATGAAGACGATGAACTTATAAATCGGATCTGGAATTGTCAGTCGGCTATTGACGGCGGCAACAATCATACCACCAATCAGAAAGCCGAGTGTCGGGGACTGCAACTTCCCTAGGAAGAGCGTTAAGAAATCAGACAAAAAATCCACGTTGTAATTCCTCCTTAATTAATCAGAACTTAGGGCTCAGGACGGCAGGCAAGCGTGGCTCCGAAGAACCGCTTTATTGCGATCGCAGCCAAAACTTGCTTTATGCTTATTGCCCCAATTACTGTGACGGGTAACCTAGATAATTTTTTCTCCTAAAAAAATTATCTAAAAAGCCCTTGACTTTCGCTCTTCTATAAAACGGTTTAAAATCATAAACTCTTGCACCGCGATAGGCGAAGCCAATACGGTCTATCGCTACGTGCATGGGTTCGCGACTCTACCAAGTAGAACACCCATTTCATCGATAAAGACTAAATTTTCTGGGTCTATTTGTTTAACTTGTTTCTAATATTCACGAATTAATTTTGGACTCGTTCAGTCCTTGCTTGGCTACTGCACAGCATCTTTTTTTTTAGTGTTAAATTTTGCTTCTTCAATCCACAACACATCATACTTGTACATTTTGAGTGTTACCATCTCCCGCTTCTGGTGGATTCCTCACGCAACTCTTGAGCAAAACTGCCCCCCCCGAGAACCCTGCTGTTACAAGAAATTTACGTCGAGAAACTGAATTAAAATCCGTCACTGTGGTCTCCTTTAACTAGTTTTATGTTTTTTAGCTACTACAAAATTGAACAATAATTAATTGAACAATTACTAATAGAATTTGCTAATATAAAAACGTTTGAATTACTGCTAAAAACAGCAAGCGAATATTAGCAGATATCAATCTAGTCTGCTTAGAAAAAACTTATAGCAAATATACAAATTTACGATGTAATTAACGTAAATTCTTTTGCGGATTTGTTTTTTACTGTCTCGATTGCTCTTAAAACCAGGATACAACGTTCAGCATAAAAAAGACATACCCTAAATCGGTAATTGTTAAATAAATATGATATTAAATATATAAGTAAAACTTTATGGTTACCAACTAATGATAGTTTTACTCAATAGATAATCGATAAAATGCAATCATAATTATTAATGGAAATCTATGATTGAGTTTTTCCTATAGAACCCCCAAAGGTATCTTTACTTTTCAAGGAATAGTAAGTTAGTTGGCATCAATAAACCTGACTATGTAACAGATGGTAAAGAGCGCTCAAAACCCTGCGATTGCTTCGTTCCGCTCCGCTCCACTCGCTGCGGACATACCTTGAATTTTTTACGCCAACTTACTTAATCTAAGATGTTGGTTATCAAATACAAATTTACGCAAAAATTGGCGATAACGAAGCGAGAAAGGCAAGCAGAGCCCCCTACACCGCTCGTTACCGAAGGTGCTTGTCACCTTCTACAATGCCGAACTAATTCAGGGAAATGCGCTATTCAAGCAGTTTGACGGATAAAGAGTGGGAAATTATCGAACCTCTGTTACCCAAAAAGAATAGAAGCAAACCCCCGACATGGAGCAAACGAAAAATCTTAGATGGGGTTCTGGAATGGACGAAAAGTTGCAGATTGGTTAAGTGAAGTCACGGGCAAAAAGAATTGATGGATTCAACACAACCGTAAATACTGAAATTTTTAATCCGGTTTTAGCAGATTTTGCTCGTGAATTTCATTTAGGTACAAATAAACATATTCTTTTACCAGTGGCCAGAGCACGGTGGCATACCAGTCAACACCTGGAACTTCCGTCAGGGGTGCATTTGATATTTCTGCTCTCCCCCGAAACCTGAATTACAACCTGCGATTGTGGACTTTAGTTTGTCAACTCCATCAATACCATATCTACCAGGTCACCATTAGGTATTAGCCATGATTTATACATAATTTCTCTAACAACAAAACCTAGATTTTTACACATATTTATTGACCTTTTGTTTGACGACAAAATGACCGATCCAATTGTTTTAATCTGTAATTCATCGAATGTATAACTAATTAGTCGCTTTAATGCTAGCCTGCCATATCCTTTATTCCGATATTTTTTATCTAGAATTGCTATACCAATTTCAGTAGTTAACAATTCCATATTCAAGCCTTTTAATACTACATATCCAATTGGAAACTGGATCTAAATAAACTCCAAATACTAGGGGCTGACTTTTTCGAGAATAAGGGAAAGCGTAAGATGAAATCGCCTCAATGAATTGTTCCGTCTCATCAAGTTCAAAGAATGTATTCCAACCCACTAAATCTGGTAAGCTTGGATCTTGAGCAAGCTTGATTAAGTGCTTGATATGACTATCTTCCATAGAAGTCAAGAGAACTTTTAATCCTGTTGCTTTATGTTCTTATTCTAATAATATAGTTTCATTCATGATACTATTAACATTTTTCATTTACCGATAAAAATGAATAAAGATTTTCCATTGCCTTTTCTATCTCTTCTCGGCGACATAAAGTGCTTATACGTAAGAAACCTTCACCACTCGAACCAAAAAAGCTACCAGGTATACCAACAATATTTGCTTTGTATAACAGTTGGTTAAATACTTCCCAAGAACTCATTCCCTCTGCTCCTTTAACCCATATATAGGGATTATTAGTACCACCAAAACATGTCAATCCAAAAGCTGATAAACCTTCCCTGAGAATTCTGGCATTTTCCAAGTAATAGTTGACAATTTCTTGACATTCTTGTTGGCACGATAAAGCTACAATACCCCCTGCTTGTGCTAAATTAGAAGCACCCCAAAATCTGATAGATTGACCAATTCTAAACATTTCAGTCAACTCTTCTGGTACAGTATTTTCAAGAGTTAGATTAAAAGGAACCACAGACCAACCTAATCTTAATCCAGAAAATCCAGCCGTTTTGGAAAAACTACCAATTTCGATGGCACATTCTGTTGCTCCTTCTATTTCATAAATACTTTTAGGAATATTGGTATCGGTAATAAAAGCACTATAAACAGCATCAAAAATAATAATAGAATTGTTACTTCTGGCATAGTCAACAAAAGCTTTGAGTTGTTCAAAGGTGGCAACTGCTCCTGTAGGATTATTAGGAAAACAGAGATAAATTATATCTACCTTAAATTGAGGAAGATTTGGAACAAAATTATTCTCCTCATTACAATCTAGGTAAATAATTTTACTTCTACCTGCCAACAAATTTGCTTCTAAATATGGGGGATAGATGGGATCTTGTAACCCAATAACATTATCTAAACCAAAAAGTTCTTGAATGCCAAAAGTAGCCGACTGTGCCCCATCACTAACAAAAATTTCCTCTGGTTTTAGGTCAATTCCACGAGGCTTGTAGTAGTAGTTGCAGATAGCTTCTCTCAGTTTAATATTGCCATCAAATTCTCCATATCCCGTATAAGTTGACCGATCGCCTAGCTTAGTTGCAGCATCAACTAAAGCTGCAACAACTTTTGGTGGTAAGGGATAACTTGTATCACCCCACGCCATCGTGTATATTTCTTTTTGGGGATTAGATTTTTGATAATCTTCAACGGTCTTAATTAGTTTATTTCTGACCATATCGGCGAAGGTTTCAGAAGTAAATAATTTAGTCAAATTGGAATTTTTTGTAGTCATATTTAGGATTTTGCTAATGTTTTCAATACTAATAATTTATGAAGCTGAAAATCTGGAATTATTGATTACAAAACTCAAGGAAAGCATACCAGATATCGATGTGCATATCTGGCCAGAAGTAGAAAACCCAGAAAAAATAGAAGCAATATTAACATGGAAACCTCCTTTAGGAATAATGTCAAAATTCCCAAACCTTAAGGTAATTATTTCTTTAGGGGCTGGAGTAGAAGAAATTTTAAGAGAACCCAATCTTCCCCAAAATGTGCCAATTGTGCGTATTGTTGAACCTTGTGTAACATCAAGAATGAGCGAATATATTTTGTTAGCTGTTCTCCGTTTTCACAGACAAGCATTTGAATATCAAACATTACAAAAAACGCGAAATTGGAAACCTTTACCTCTATCAGAAACCAACTCTTGTAATATCGGAATTTTAGGTCTTGGTGTTCTTGGATCCGATGCTGCTCGGAAACTCAATATTCTTGGTTTTTCTATTCGTGGTTGGAGTCGGACACCGAAGAATATTGATGGTATAGAATGTTTTTATGGACGAGAACAGTTAAAACTTTGCTTGAGTAAATGTCGAGTGCTTGTGTGTTTACTTCCCTTAACTCCGGAAACAGAAGGTATTCTTAATCATGAAACATTTTCAGCTATGCCTCAAGGAAGTTATTTGATTAATGTTGCACGAGGACAACATTTAATAGAAAAAGATTTATTAGAAGCATTAGATAATGGTCAACTTTCTGGTGCTTGTTTAGATGTTTTTTCTAGGGAACCTTTACCTGAAAATCATCCATTTTGGTCACATCCTCAAATTACAATAACCCCACATATCGCAACTCAAACTGATTCTGAGTATTGGACAGAACCGATTATAGATGCTATTCGTTGCATCCGTGCCGATCTTCCTTTGAATAATGTGGTGAATTGTCAACAAGGTTATTAATAGTTACTAATTTTGTATGAGGCGGCGCTTAATCACGATACGATGGATCGAGGCGATCGAGCAAACGACGATTGGCCTTCCATATCCTGACAACTTCTCGATCGTGGAAAGTTGGCTCCTCGAACTGGCGTGCTGTATGTTCGCAAATCTCGGGTGCTGGTATTATCGGCTTGGCGCTAGTACCTAACACGTTGACTTGGATTTCGCAGGCTTTATTTAGGTTGTACATGTAGTAAAATGCTTCTGCTACGGTTCTACCCACAGTTAAAAGTCCGTGATTCCGCAGGATTAAACAGTTCTTTTGTCCTAGGGATGCAACGAGGCGATCGCGTTCATCAAGATCGAGTGAGATACCCTCATAATCATGGTAGGCTACACGATTGTAGAATTGCATCGAAGCTTGATTAAGTGGCAACAAACCTTCTTCCATAGCAGCAACCGCCATACCACTAACAGTATGGATGTGGACAATTGCACGAGCATCAGGAAAACCATTATGAATAGCGCTATGGATGGTGAATCCTGCTTGATTTACCTCAGCCTCTGTAGCTTCGATTTTGTTGCCATTGACATCAACTCGTACCAGGTTTGATGCACAAATTTCATCGAATAGCATACCATAGGAATTGATCAGGAATATGGCTGGTTCCTCCTGAATGCGTACCGAAATATGGCTGTGGATTGTCTCCGTCATACCGTAGTGATGAATCAAACGGTAAGCAGCAGCAAGATCCACGCGCAAGGAAAGTTCATCTTCACAGTACGATTCAGCTACAATTTTCCTAGTTTTAGGGATGCTCATATTTATATTCATAATGACTTAATCAAGGTCGGAAATAAATCTGCTTGTCTGCAACCTAACTAGATAAATTCCGGAAATATCCGGAAAATACCAAGGTTTTAACTAGGTTGGCTAATTAGCATCAAAGGAAATCAGCAAAACCTCTTCAGGAAAATAATAGACGGAATTCCTCATCAATGAATTTAAATATGCTTCCATTTTCGGATTAGATAGCAATTCCTCCAAGGTAATATTTTTGGATGCAGATAATGGCTCTACTTCTTTATCCTTGTTAAAGCAGTTGATTGTCGCCTCATTTTTGATGTAATGCTCTAAACCTTCGCGATCGCCAGCTTTTATCGCTTCTTCGTAGAAAATCCTATGCACTTGATGCTGAATACCGCATGCACGGAGACTTTCTAAGATATCTTCCGCGGCGGTAAATCGTTCGCCTTTTCCGTCTTTAAAAATTTGTAGGTATTGTTCGTAGAAATCCACGTAGAAAGATTTACGAGTAGCTAAAGCAATAAATCCAACTCCGGTATCATTGAGCGAATTGACACACTTTTTCAATACAACTGCTAAATCTTGAGGTGGAATCATATAAAAGCCGTGCATCGACCATAATAGATCGTAAGAATTACTTTCTAGCTTGGCTCCTTGAATTGTATTAATATGCTGAGTACCTCGTTTGAAGGGAGGATGGATTTTCTGACTTGCTTGAGAAATTGAACTTGCACTAGGATCCAAGAAATCGTAAGTAATCTCCTTAATTCCTTCATCAAGTTGGATGTAGTGGTTAAAAGCCTGCAACCAGCGCCCCGTACCACAAGCTACATCTAGTAATCTCAGAGATGAAGGTTTTCCTCGATGATACTGTGAAAAAAAAGTGCTTGGCCAGTCGAAACGTTGTGCAAGCTGCCAATAATCATCCACCGGATCTTTGTCTTCTGTACTTCTTCCTACAATGGTGGAATTGGGAGTTGCTTTCAATACAAAAACCCCAATCGGTTCTTGTATATATGCTTTTCCACTATCCTCAATCTCAGCCAATCTCCAAAAAGCCTGTAGAATCTTGGCAAATTTTGCTTCCTGTAGCTGGCGCAAATCGCATTCCATACAAAAGGACATTATTTTGACACCAGCTGACAATCCCTGGAGGCATTCAGTCACATCCAAGCGAGCATCTACATGGTAGTATTGGTGGTTATGGGATTTTGTATCAAGTAAATTTTTAATGTCCTCTGTCGTGAACATCTCGTTTAAGTCACCTTTTGCTTCAAGCATATGCTCGCGCTGGATTTGAGGTATGCCTGTAGCTGTCTGGTGAACAATAACTACTTGCCCGCCTTCCTTAGTCTGACTCAGGGCAGTTTGAATTGCTTGGCATGGATCGTCAAAGTAGTATAAAACATGGGTTAACAGAACTAAATCGTATTTTTCTTCGCTTTCAAACCTACCAGGTTCAAAACAGTCTTCACCCACGGACACTTCTACATTCTCGTCGAAGCATGCTTTTTCAACACGTTCCACAAAGCGATCGCGATGGATCGGATTGGGTTCAAGTGCTACATATTTTAACCGCTTCCACCGTGGATTAAGGCTGGGGAGTAGGCTGTGTATGATTTCGAGATCGATATCACCTTCGCCACTGCCGATACTGAGTACCGACAAAGTATCCTCTTTGTGCGAGGGTGAATAACTTGCTTCCAGTAATACCGCTAAATTATTTTGGAACCACTCAATCGCAGCGACTGTCATCGTCGAAGCTGCCTTGCGTAACTCATAACTCTGGGCATAAAACTCATCATCCAATGGCGGAGCGACAAATTTATTATTTTGTAGCGAGTGACGCTCACTGTCAGAGGATTTAGAGTTTTCTAAAGATTTGTATGAGATTTTCATGGAAAAATAAGGTAGTAATGGCGGATTATTTGGGATTTGAATACAGATTTTGTTCTATCGAGAGATTGAACTTCTTGAGATAGTTTTTTAAATTACCATAAATTACCATAATTGGGAAAAAGTTCCACTAGCCTTTAAGGGTTTAGTAGATAAGATAAAGGGTTTTTAAAGCTTGCGATCGCAATGTATAGGTATAATACCAGCTAACAAAAAGAAGGTAAAATCAACAAAACGCACGAAACGTGGAAATTCAACCACTTTCCTTAAAAAAAAGTACTTACAGTTTTGAGAAATAAGCTCGTTCCTTTGAATTAAGACAAGCTATCGGCGACGGCGATGGCTTCGCCCATGCCCGTTCGCAAAGCGTGTTCGTTCGCGTAGCATCTCCGAAGGACATAGAACATAGGACTTATCGCTCCCTCTGTATATAATTATTAAAAAATTAAAAAGAAAGGGGCAGAGCTTATCGATGGTAACCTGCCCCCTTTACAATTTGGTAATTATCATTTTCATATACAATTATTTACGGTACATGGAGGTATTTACAAAATACACTCAGCTTTAAGCTCTCATAGATGAAGTAATTGGGAGTTAAAAATTCTCAGTCATGAATTAAAAACTCAAATTTTACAACTATTTATCCAATACCCCATGCCCAATTCCCAAGCTTTTTTAAAAAAACCGGCAAAGGTAATAAAAGAGTTTGAGCAATATCGGCTAATTCACTTAATTTGATTGAAGCCCCTTCACCGTCGCGCAACAGCCAAATAACGGTACCGCTAACACCCGATTTTTGCTGTAAAGTTTGCCAGCGCCGGAATACCAGCCCGCTGCATTAAGTCTAAAAGCAGCATATCTTTTGTATTCCCATTAGCATAAATTTTGACACTCCCCACGCATAAAATGCGGGGGATTGAAGGTACAGACAAAACACCAAAAATAATCCGATAGTTTTATTACTTTCCCGGTACTAGATTACCGAAATCCGCCTATATTTGAGACGACATAGGAGAAGAGAAAGGAAAGCGTTAGATTTAAAGTGTTAAGTAATCCAAAACTTGCTCCCTATTATGTCTGAAGAATTCGCTATTGGTAGTAAAGTCCGCGTGGTAGCCCTACCAACCTATGTGAAAACTGCCGAACCTATGCCTATGTTGCGCCCTCCCGATATCATTCATGTCGGGGAGGAAGGTATCGTTCTTGACCGTCGCCCTGGAGGATACTGGGGCATCCGTTTCGCTAATGGAGCATTTCTCTTAGATAGTCAGTATATAGAATCTGTAGAAACTCATACTCAACCCTCGATATAGCAGATGAGGGCTAGCAACGGATCTTAGCAAGATGGTGCGTTACGCCCTAAAACGCTAACACACTCTACTAGTATTCTGTCCCCAGCCGTTTTGACGGGTTCGTTTTCTTTCAAACGTCCCCAGACGTAGCACAGAAGAAGTCTCTACACCCATCAGAATTAATAGGATGTCCCATTGCCTTATTAATACGTTAAAAATTAGTGAGTGTACGAGCACCCTACGAGAAAAATGTGCCAGTTGCGTAAGTCCTAATCAAATATAAATGCATCTGCTGTACGAGTAATTGTAAACTTATTTAAAGTAGTCCTTCGTACCTACGGGAAAATGAACCGCCGCAATTTTTTAAACATATTACTTGCCAGTTGTTTTGTATTCTTGGGATGGTTGAATTTTACTCCTGCTGCCAATGCAATAGGTGGTAAACTTCCCTCTATCAATCAACCCGCACCAGAATTTACTTTACCCACTAACACTGGGGATGGAGAAATTTCCCTTTCCGACTATCGCGGGAAGTGGTTAGTGCTTTACTTTTATCCCAAGGATTTTACAGCTGGTTGCACGATAGAAGCCCGTCGTTTCCAAGAAGATTTACCAAAATACTTGGAAAAAAATACCGAAATTATCGGTGTCAGTGCTGATGATATTGATTCTCACGCCGAATTTTGCGATTCTGAAGGTTTAAAATTTCCTTTGTTAGCCGATACAACTGGTGCGGTAAGTAAAGCTTACGGTTCTTGGATGAGCTTTATTTCCGTGCGTCACAGTTTTATAATCGACCCAGAAGGTATTTTGCGAGAAACTTTTGTTAAAGTTAATCCAATTATTCATTCCCAAGAGGTGATGGCACGACTCAAGGATTTACAAGGAACTATTTCTTCTTAATTGCTAGCTTCTGATATCTTTGAGATTCTGTTTTTGTACCTATATCTTTAGTGGGAGCCGAAAAGCTCCCTTTTTGTATAGATTAGTAAACAATAATTTGCCATGCCATTCGTCTCTACATAATTAATATGTATCGCTAATTTAACAATCTAAAATCTAAAATCCAAAATCTAAAATCCCTTAACCTGTATTACATTTATCCCGACAAATTTTAGCAAAATAAGCTAAAAATAGAAGTAGAAAGGCCATAATTTTTCAACGAGGGCAAATATGGATTTTGAGCGCGAAGTTCCGGTTGAAAACACTACCGAAGAATTAGAATTAGAAACGCCAGAATCTCCTCGCAAGCCTTTTAAAATATTGCGAAATACTGAAGCTTGGCTGCGTCGTCCAACTGTTGCAGCACTAGTACCTATTTTACCACCAAAATTAAGTGAAAACTTGCAAGAAGCTTCTGATATTGCCGATGATTCTTTAGAAGAATTAGCGGAAATAGACTTAAGCAATATTAACGATTGGGAATTGCGTCCTTTCCGTATTCGCATTGGTTTAAGCTTTGTCGGTTTTAGTTCATTAATAATAATTGTTTTAGCACTTTTTTTAACTACGTTGCATCCAGAAATGACTCCAAATCAGCAAATTGCTGAGTTTTGGAGTGAGTATATTTGGTTTGTTTGTTTGGGTGTTGCAGGAATGTTTCTCTTAGGTAGAGAAGCAATGCGTCCCATTAATAAACCAGAACCAGATGATGACGACTGGTAAGGATTAATCGTTAGTAGTTAGGAGTTAGGAGTTAAGAGTTAGTAGTTAGTAGTTAAGAGTTAGTAGTTAGTAGTTAGTAGTTAGGAGTTAGGAGTTAAGAGTTAGGAGTTAAAAATTTAAACCTATTTATTCAATGCCCCATGCCCAATTACCTTAATAATAAAAATTGCTACAAATAATAAGTATCTGCAAAGATTTGTTGCTTTATTTTACTTAGTTAGCGATTAAGGAATAATACTCATTACTGTATAAGTCTATAAGCCAATTTAAAAAAATTGGCGAGATGTATAAGCAAGTAGGGGAAGTCATTTATTATGAATCATGATGCTTTTATTATTAAACCTGGTTCAAAGATTTCTCTGAAAAAAGATTATAATACTGCTTTTACGGCTGATTATGAAGACAAGGGTGATGCAAAAATAAAATTGCAAAAGGATATTGAACGATTGGCTAAATATCAAGATATTCTTTATGCTCAAAATACTTATGCGCTGCTAAT
>JBCBQE010000089.1:0-12553 GCA_039820385.1 Cyanobacteria bacterium J06635_10 | reverse complement strand
GATTCGATTCATGAAGGGAAATACTCCAACTATTTCCTTGGGGAGATCCAATAAATAAAATTTCACTTTCACTTCTATTCCGAGCAAAAACCGCTCCAAATCTAGCTATATCTCACCCTGCTTGTTTCGCGATACCGGCTCCGAGAAATTTTATTTAGAGGTAAGTCCCTTGAATTGCAAAAACTGCACCGACTGCTAAAAAGAGTTGTCTCACTAGTAAGGTTTACTTCTAAAATAAAGTATCCAAGCTCACTAGTAATAATTTCTTGCATTATTGGAATTTACGCCATCTAGTGATGACAAGTCAAAAGAATGGTATTAAATAATACTTTCATCACTATTGGTGCATCCATAAAGCTGAGATGATTGCTTACTACTAACACACTTGCGCCTTGAGGTATGGCATTCTCGTGATGGCTAAAGGTTTTCGTAGTATGGAACCCGGAATTGTAACTGAGAAATTAGGAGTGAATTATTCAGACTTACAAGTTTTCAATCTAAATTTTAAAGGAATATCTCAATTTAACTTGATTGGATTGTGACATTTTGAGACCGAAAAAAGTATTCATATACAAGATTTATTTTCAGTATAAAGATAATTTGTATTTATAATGGCAATTATTTGCAACAAAAATATCAACAATATTTGAGTTTTAAATCTGTTATTTAGATAATAATCAAATGATATGACACATTTTTTTTCAAATAAACAGAAAGTAAATAAATTTGCTAGGGTTAAATTGTTGCTTGAAAAAGCATATGTAATGTTGTACAATAACGTGGTTTTGCCTAAAAATGCCAGATAGAAAACAGTTTTTTTTTAGAAGTAATTTTATTTTTGCATGAGTCTAGTGGATAAAACAAAAAATACATTTGCACTTACGACACCGCTATATTATGTAAATGATTTGCCCCATATCGGCAGTGCTTACACAACAATGGCAGCAGATGTGGTAGCGCGGTTTCAAAGGCTTTTGGGCCGTTCGGTACTTTTAATTACGGGTACTGACGAACACGGACAAAAAATTCAGCGCACAGCACAAAGTAAAGGCATACACCCCCAAGAATTTAGTAACCAAATGTCTGCCGGGTTTGTGTCTTTGTGGAAATTGCTTAATATTCAATACGATCGCTTTATCCGCACTACCGATACTCGCCATGAATTTATAGTCAAAGAATTCTTCAATCGGGTTTGGGAAAAAGGAGATATATACTTAGGGCAGCAAAAAGGCTGGTATTGCGTTTCCTGCGAAGAATTTAAAGAAGAAAGAGAATTACTAGAAGGAAATCGCTGTCCGATTCATACTAATAAGGAAGTAGAGTGGCGAGATGAGGAAAACTATTTCTTCCGCTTGTCAAAATATCAAAGCCATCTCGAAGAATTGTATAGCTCTAACCCGGATTTCATTCAACCAGAGAGTCGGCGAAATGAAGTTCTCAATTTTGTTAAAGGAGGCTTGCAAGATTTCTCCATTTCGCGGGTGAATGTGGAATGGGGGTTTCCCGTACCAAACAACCCAAAACATACTTTATATGTTTGGTTTGACGCTTTGCTTGGATATATTACAGCCTTACTCGAAGCGGAAGATGAAGCAACTTTAGAAAAGGCTTTGGCTAAATGGTATCCGATCAATTTGCACTTAATAGGTAAAGATATTTTACGCTTTCACGCGGTTTACTGGCCCGCAATGTTGATTTCTGGCGAATTACCTTTACCAGAAAGAGTATTTGGACACGGTTTTTTGACTAAAGATGGGCAGAAGATGGGTAAAAGCCTTGGTAATACCATCGATCCTGTAGCTTTGGTAGAGAAATATGGTGCAGATGCAGTTCGTTATTACTTTGTTAAGGAAATTGGATTTGGTAAAGATGGCGATTTTAATGAAAGTAGATTTATTGAAGTTCTAAATGCAGATTTGGCAAAGAATTTAGGTAATTTGCTAAATCGCACTTTAAAAATGGTCAAAAAATACTGTGAGGGAAATGTACCGTCAATTACACACGAAAATATCAGTAAAGATAATCCCTTGAAGGCTATTGGCGTGCAACTAGGGGAACAAGTTAAAGCCAACTACGAAGCCCTAGCTTTCAATCAATCGTGCGAAGCAATTCTGAGATTATCGCAAACTTGTAACAAGTATATTGACGAACAAGCGCCTTGGTCATTATACAAACAAGGAAAACAGCAAGAATTAGAACAAGTTTTGTACCTTGTTTTAGAATCAGTAAGGTTGGCAGCTTATCTACTTTCTCCCGTAATTCCTAACATTAGTAGTGATATATACCAGCAACTAGGTTTTGGAATTGACTTTAATAATCAAGTAGAAACTGCGAATGCTGCACCCTTTGCCACACATGGAAAATGGGGTTTGCTAAGTAGCGAACAACAGTTAGGTAAAGCAAAGCCAATCTTTCAAAGCATTGAATTGAATTGATCGAGATTATTTAGATTTGAGATGTTAGATTTTAGATTATAGTTGATGTATTGTATTTTTAGCTACAATTATAGAAATAAAATACTAAGTAACTGATAAATCTAAAATCTCCAAGCCTCCGAGTTTATAACTCTGGTGAAATCAAAATCGTAAATCTAAAATCTCTTCATTTGGTGACAAAGGTTAATCTATAGAAATCTATAAAGATTAGCCGCATCATGATTATCATAAATTGCCGAAACTTACATATACATGTAAGTAATAGGTTTCAATGATTACAAAAATAACAAATTGTTTACAAAAATAAAAAATGAGGTATGAGACGCGATGTTGAATAATGTACCAGAAGAGTCAATATTTACGCCAGAACAAGTTTTAGAAAATAGAGGCCGCGTAGCTATATTTATCGATGGCTCAAATTTATTTTACGCCGCGTTACAGTTAGGAATTGAAATTGACTACACGAAGTTACTTTCTAGGTTGACAGGTGGTTCTAGATTACTGCGTTCGTTTTTCTATACAGGTGTAGATAGGACAAATGAGAAGCAGCAGGGATTTTTATTGTGGATGCGGCGTAATGGTTATAGAGTGATCGCGAAGGATTTGGTACAGCTACCTGATGGTTCAAAAAAAGCCAACTTGGATGTGGAAATAGCAGTTGATATGATGGCTTTGGTGAATTCCTACGACACGGCGGTTTTAGTTAGTGGAGATGGGGACTTAGCTTATGCGGTAAATTCGGTTAGTTATCGCGGCGTTAGGGTTGAGGTAGTTAGTTTACGTTCAATGACTAGCGATAGTTTAATTAACGTTTCCGATCGTTATATTGATTTAGAAGCCGTTAAAGAAGATATTCAAAAGACACCTCGTCAAGGATATCCTTATCGGCCATTACCGGAAATGAGTTTTTTAGAACAATCACCTGATATTGTAGATCCCCGCTTAGAAGTACAAGAGTAGTACTGAAAAATAAAAAGGTAAGCAGGTGAATTTTTCAGACTTGATAAGTCGTTATCAAGGAACATCGAAGACTAAACCATACAAAATTTATCTTAATTAAATGCGTCAGTCAACTAAATTCTTTTAAGATTGGGGAATTTTTTATACTGGCGCATATTATTGTAAACATATTTTTTTCTGTTTCTTTTTTGTATCATGCAAGGGTAAATCTTTAGTAAAAAGATGATTTTATGTCACCGAATTTTAGATTTTAAATTTTGGAAAATGGAATTGAAGATTCAAAATGCAAAATCTAAAATTGCTCTCGCTACAATTTCCGCAAAAAAAGGGTGCCCTGCCCCATTTTTTAAGGTTCCATCTCGTGACAACTGCCTAAATTTAGACAAATATGCCAGTTCCATTCCTGAATTTATTAAGGTACGTGCCGGCCGAAAAATCAAAAATATGGATAAAATTGACTTTTTCTACGTCTGTAAATGCAGTGTGGCGTAAATAACCGTCTAATAGAAACAGGATGAAAAGCTTAACTCATAGGGCTTTTAGGCTCTGCCTTCTACTCTGCGTCTTCTCCCTTTTTACATTAGTTGGTTGTGGAGATCCAAAGCCTAGTATCGATGAAGAAGCAATCGAAAACGAATCCGATCAAGTTGACGAAAGTAACTTCACTTTTCAAGGTGTGGCTTTAGAACAATTTGATGAAAAAGGTCAACCAATTTGGAAAGTCAACGCCAAACAAGCTAAGTATACGAAAGAAAGACAAATTGGTGAAGCTGAAAATCCCTATGGTGAATTATACCAAGATGGTAAAATAGTTTACAAAATAACGGCACAAAAGGCTGATATTAGACAAGACGCAAAACAACTATTTCTCAAAGGTAAAATTGTTGCTACAGATCCTACTAACGGTGTAGTTTTGCGTGGTAATGAATTAGAATGGCGGCCCCAAGAAGACTTAATGATTGTTCGCAATCAACTTAATGGCACTCACAAGCAGCTACAAGCAGTAGCCCAAGAAGCAAAAGTTAAAACTCGCGAGCAGCGGATTGATTTTTCCGGGGGAGTGGTAGCTAAATCAGTCAAACCCCAACTGCAAATGCAAACCGAGCATTTAATCTGGATGATTAAACAGGAAAAATTAATTGGCGATCGCCCAATGCAAATTCAGCGTTTCAAGAATAATAAAATTACCGATCGTGGTAGGGGAGATGCTGCTGAAATTTTCTTAAAAACGGAGATTGTCAATATCACAAAAAACGCTTTTATCGAATTACTAGATCCCTTGGTGCAAATAGCTAGTAACTCTATGACTTGGAATATAAAAGCTGAAACTGTTAAAACAAATGCACCTCTAAAAGTGGTACATCGTGCTGAAAATGTAACTGTAAGTGGTAATCGGGGTGAATTAAAAATACCTCAGAAAACGGTGTATGTCCGAGGAAATGTTAAAGGTATCGGACAAAAAGGCCAATCAATCCAATCTAATAATTTGACTTGGTATTTAGACAAGCAATTAGTCGAAGCCTCGGGAAAAGTAGTCTACGCTCAAAAAGAGCCCCAATTAACTTTTAAAGGTGAAACAGCTACTGGTAATTTGAAAACAGAAAATATAGTGGTTAAAGGAGGGAATTCAAAGGAAAGGGTGATTACAATTATCAATGATCAATGATCAATGATCAATTATCCTTACTTTTAGAAGAGAGTGATTACTCCTCTAAATCCTCATACCCGATTACCTATTTGGAAAAGTAGGAGGCAGGAAACTTTGAGCAGTGCTAAAAGAAATGACATCGGTAATGTTTGATCTGGGAAGGGAGCAATACTATGCGCTCCTTTTCTACTTATAAATATATGTAAGTAGAGCCTAGCAAATTGTATTCCCAGGTCGAACCTGGGAACAAGAAAATAGTAATTAAAATTGATCAATGATCATTGATCATTGATCATTGATTTAACTTTTATACAAAATTTCATTACGATTTGCCTTACCTAGCTCGGGTATGGCTTTTTTCCCTGAAGTCGGACTAACTCCAGTTGATGCGGTTGCTGGCACTTGCAAATCCTTAAGAATTTTTTGTAGTAATTTGTCCTGTTCGGCACGAAAACCTGGTACATAAGTACCTTTATTAATAATTGCAAACCAAACCAAACCGCGATTTTTCGTAGGCATTACTCCAGCTAAGGCACTTACATCCCTTAAAGTACCGGTTTTAAAAGCAGTATTTTTAGGAATGCGTCTGGCGTAAGTTGTGCCGCGATGATCTAAGCCAGAAGTCGGAAAAAAGTCTGCTACCGTAAGATTGTGAGGGGCTGCTAAACGTTGAATCGCCATTAACATAGCAGTGGCTGCTCTGGGGGAAATACGATTTTCTTGTCCTAACCCAGAGCCGTTGATTAATTGAATTTCCGATTGCGGTACTCTTGCAAGTTTGGCCGCAGTTGATTGAACTACACTTGCTCCTCCTACCGATTCTGCAAGCATTTCTGCCATTTTATTATTGCTGAAAACGTTCATCTCATTAATTAATTGTGTCATGGGTAATGAGTAATGACGTATCAGCGGAGTTTGGGAGGTATTTACTTCGGAAAGGACTTCAACTTTTCCGGTAATTCTAATTTGAGGTTTTGCGGTACCTCTAGGCATTCGTGAATGCACGGAGGCTATATGTCTGCCCCAAGTGGCTTTATTGAGTGTCCTTTTGAGTGCTTGCCCTGCTAATTGGGGATTGCGTTGGAAATTCATCGCCAATTTACCAACAACGATTAAATTTCCATTGACTCGCTTGATACCCATTTTCGAGAGCATATTGCCAATTGTTATTCCTTCTTCCCAGACAAATAACGGATCGCCACTGGCATTAACGACTAAATGTCCTTCCAATACACCATTTTTTATCGGCCCTGTAGCACTTATGAGAGTTTCAAATTTATGATCGTGACCCCAATGTTTTAGTGCAGCTAGTGTTGTAGCAATTTTGGTTAAAGAAGCTGCTGGCAAGGGTTTTGTACCTTGATGATTAGCCATCAGTATTGGCCCTGACTGCATCCAAATACCCTGAACTTGGGTTTGCTCGGGTTTGATTAATTTTAATGCTTCTAGTTCTTTAAGATATTGTCGTATCGTATTACTTCTGGCTGGATTCGGATCGGGGGCAAGAACTAAGCCTGGGCCAGCTTGCCAAGCTAAGGTGTCAAAAGCCTCCATTGGCTTAACTTTTACTCCTGCCATATCTAACCATAAGGAAATTAAACCCGAACCAAATAATTCCAGCATGCTTCACTCCTATACAAGTAATTGCTACCTTATCTGCTGTAATATTACGCACAAAGCAAACCCTGTCTTCATGGTCGTAATCATAACTGCTGATTATTGTTTCCGGAAGACGTAAATATAACAAAGTTTTGCAATTTACCTCAACCTTTATGCTTAAATTTTTCAAGCAATGGGTTTTATTATCACACTTATCGTTACGATTGCAGCAAATTTATGTATTAAAAAATTCAAATTGAATAATTAGGTATTTCAAGGGGAATTCAACATATCAATATTTTTATAGTTATTTTGATGACAAATTCTGATAGTTTTCTAGAGTTCATAATAATATGGTCGGATAATTATATGAACAACGTTTATCCGATAATTTGATAAATATTTTAAGAAAAGTAGGTGTCGATCGGGAGCATTTCAAAACGACGGCGAAAAGGATAAGTCGTTCAAAAATACTTTTTATACTATATTTGTGACGAAAGTTGCTTTTTTTCAAAAAGCCATATCCATAGTTTCGTTACCAATATATACTTATTTCTCAACATACCTAGAGGCGCGGTTTACTGACAAAGATGTGCACAGAGTCGCTTCTGCAAAACGGTAACGTCCTGGTCACTTTGAATATCTTCTGGATATGCAATGGCATATCAGGCAAATTTCACTAATTATCTGATTTTGAATTGAAAAGAATAGTTTTATTGAATTATCTGTAAACAAATTTACTAATAATTTTGCAATTTATTCGATTAAATTTGCTGATTCATAATTATTTAAAATGTAAATTTTGAGACTTAGTTTTTCAAAAATATCTATGTAGTATATTTGCGAACGATAATATTTGCAATCAATGAATCAATTCACACCTGGGATATGATGAATTTTATTAGGAATGAAATTTATAATATCCTTTTTGTCAAGGTAATTTTTCTCAAAAAAATAATTGAATTTCGTCTTTTCTATGGAATTTATCATGATTTTATGGAGTGAGACATGAGATTTTATGGTGTAAAACAAAAAAATTATTCAGGGAAATATAACTACTGTGTTCCACGATTAATGCAAGAATATTTACCCGATACGGATGCTCCATGAGTGCTTTACGTAATTTTGAAGCTAGTGGTAATGTTTTTTTGAAGAATAAACACCCGCCTAAATCGATTGCTCAAAACATTTAGCTGTAGGGAACCGAGAGTAGAGTGATAGAGCTAAATTCATGTTATGTTGAGCAAAAGTCGGAATTGATGCCTTACCTTATAAAAGTGGGATTTGCTAGTTAAAAATCTACTACGAATAACAGAGGCATCTGGTAAAATTTGTAAGGTTTCTGGAAGCTCTGAGCAATGGGATCGACTGGCGTAAGAATCGCTATTGACGCAATGGGAGGAGATAATGCACCCGGTGAAATCGTGGCTGGCGCACTGCGAGCCGTCGAAGAATTGGGTGTAAAAGTATTGCTTGTAGGCTCCCCCGAAGATATTCAACCTATATTGCCACCATCAATAAAGTCAGAACTTGTCGAAATTGTCCCTGCCGAAGGCGCGATCGCCATGGATGAGGAACCTTTAAGCGGCATTAGACGCAAACCAAAGGCCTCAATCAACGTGGCGATGAGTTTGGTGAAAAAGGGACGAGCTGATGCTGTAATTAGTGCCGGCCATTCTGGTGCAGCGATGGCAGCAGCTTTACTTCGTTTGGGAAGACTTCCGGGCATCGATCGTCCGGCAATTGGTGCAGTATTCCCTACAATGGTAGCTAGCAAGCAAGTCCTAGTACTTGATGTTGGAGCTAACGTAGACTGCCGTCCTAAGTTTTTAGAGCAATTTGCCATTTTAGGCTCGGCTTATTCTCAGTATGTTTTGGGTGTTTCACAACCCAAAGTAGGTTTATTAAATATCGGTGAGGAAGAGTGTAAAGGTAATGATCTTGCCATACGCGCCCACCAAATGATAAGTGAAAATCCGTACGTTACCTTTATTGGCAACGCCGAAGGACGCGATGTGCTTTCGGGTGATTTTGATGTGATTGTATGCGATGGTTTTGTCGGCAATGTGTTATTAAAATTTGCCGAAGCTGTTGGGGAAATCATGTTGCAAATTATTCGCGAAGAATTACCCCAAGGATTGCGCGGCCAACTTGGTTGTTCTATTTTAAAACCAAACCTGAAACGAATTAAACAGCGGATGGACCATGCAGAACATGGCGGCGCTTTACTTTTAGGCGTGAACGGCATATGTGTAATTGGTCATGGTAGCTCCCAAGCTCCTTCAATTTTCGGTGCAATTCGTCTAGCAAAAGAAGCTGTGGACAATCAGGTACTAGAACGCATTAACTCCCAAAATCTGAGTGAAAAAAGCGTTGTATAAATTAGCCCGGAGGGCATTAAATGTCAGTAGTCTATAGTCAGTGATTTTAAACTGCCTATAGGCTAGTGATTTTCGTGTTCGATTTCAACAGTCCTTCTAGCTGATAGCTGCGGAGAGAATGAGTGCAAAATTTAGGAATAGCAATTACGGGAAGTGGCTCGGCAGTGCCAGAAACCTTCCTGGATAACCGGGGGCTGAGCAAGCTGGTTGATACATCAGATGAATGGATATCCACTAGAACGGGAATTAGTCAACGAAGACTGGCCCGAGAAAGTGAATCTATTTCTACTATTGGTACTGCTGCGAGCCTTAAAGCATTAGAAATGGCACAAATCGAACCAAAAGAGTTAGATTTGATTTTGCTCGCAACTTCCACTCCCGATGACTTATTTGGTAGTGCAAGTCAAATTCAAGCTGAATTGGGAGCGACTAATGCTGTCGCATTTGATTTGACTGCGGCTTGTTCTGGTTTTGTGTTCGGATTGGTAACCGCCGCTCAATATATTAGAACAGGTGTATTTCAAAATGTACTTTTGATTGGTGCGGATATCCTCTCTCGTTGGGTGGATTGGGAAGACAGACGTACCTGCATACTATTTGGCGACGGTGCTGGGGCTACTGTGTTACAAGCCAATGAATGCGATCGTCTGCTAGGCTTTGAAATTAAAAGTGATGGAACTCTTAATAGCTGTCTTAACCTTGCCTATACACCGCAATCAAAAGAACTGGTTGAAGGTGTAAATATTTCAAAGGGTAATTTTAGCAATGTTTCGATGAATGGCAAGGAAGTTTATCGTTTTGCCATTCAGCGAGTGCCGGAAATTATTGACAAAGCTTTGTTTCATGCCAATCTGAGTGTGGAACAAGTGGATTGGCTACTATTGCATCAAGCCAATCAACGCATTCTTGATGCTGTGGCAGAACGACTTTCCATTCCATCTGAAAAAGTAATAAGTAATGTCGCCAGTTATGGCAATACTTCTGCTGCTTCTATTCCTTTGGCATTAGATGAAGCGGTCCGAGAAGGTAAAATTAAACCTGAAGATACAATTGCTGCATCTGGTTTTGGCGCTGGACTAACCTGGGGTGCGGCAATTTTTCAATGGGGAAGATAAACAGTTAAGAGTTAGGAGTTATCAACTCGCGGAGTGATGAATTTTTATTGTTAAATTCTTGAAACTCTTTTTGTATAAGGGATTAATTTAGTTGAACTGACTGCGTGAATATGTTAAAAGTTGATTTCTAACTCCTAACTCCTAACCAGGAACTAATAACTAATAACTAATAACTAACTGATGAGTAAAACGGCATGGGTGTTTCCCGGGCAAGGTTCTCAAGAACTGGGAATGGGCATGGATTTACTAGAATTGTCCGAAGCGAAGGAAAAATTTGTTCGAGCTGAAGAAATTTTGGGCTGGAGTGTCAGCGAAATCTGTCAAAACGAAGAGAAGTTAGCTCGTACTCTTTACACTCAACCTTGTTTGTATGTTGTAGAATCTATTCTCGCCGATATTATAGGTCAAAAAGAAAAACCGGATTTAGTTGCCGGTCATAGTTTGGGAGAATATATTGCTTTATATGTAGCGGGTGTATTTGAATGGTCTGCTGGATTAAAATTGGTAAAGCGTCGCGCTGAACTAATGGAAAATGCTGCTGGCGGTAAAATGGCAGCTTTAATGGGTTTCGATAGAGAACAATTAAATCAAATCCTCTCTGAAACTGAGGATGCGGTATTGGCGAATGATAATAGTGCCGCACAAGTGGTTATTTCCGGTACTCCTGAAGCTGTTGAAAGTGTCATGGAGAAGGTAAAAGCGAAACGCAAAGTACTTTTAAAAGTCTCTGGAGCATTTCATTCTCCTATGATGGCTGAGGCATCTGCTGAATTTGAGGATGTATTAGCCACCGTAGAATTTCAGAGAGCGAATATACCCGTTTTATCTAATGTCGAACCAGTACCAACCGTGGAAGCCAATATTTTAAAGCAACGGTTAATCCAGCAAATGACTGGAAGCGTGCGCTGGTGGGAAATAGCTTTATCATTACCAGAACAAGAAATTGGACGAGTCGTAGAAATTGGCCCTGGAAAAGTTTTAACTGGTTTAATTAAGCGTACTTGCTCGGGTTTGAATTTAGGAAATGTTCGCTCTGCTGCTGACACACAATTAGTTATGAGTTAGGAGTTAGGAGTTAGGAGTTCATAACCTAGAAGCTCAAGAAGAAAAAGTTTTGAACATACAACTCATAATTCATAATTCATAATTCATAACTCATAACTCATCCCCAATGCCCACTCTTTATGAAATATGTCTCGAAATCGCGAACCATTTGCTAGTTTCCTACTTTACCGCGCCTTGAAATACTCGGTAGTTAATCCCATGCTTCGCGTTTACTTCCGCGGGCGTATTTATGGAGCCGAAAATGTTCCTCGTAACGGAGCGTTAGTCGTAGTAAGCAATCACGCTAGTAATTTCGATCCACCGATTGTTTCTAATAGTGTCTGCCGTCCTGTATCGTATATGGCAAAAGAAGAATTATTTAAAATTCCGATTTTTAAACAAGCGATTCAGTTGTACGGTGCTTACCCTGTAAGTAGGGGAAATGCCGATCGCAATGCAATTCGTAAGGCTTTAGAGTATCTAAATGATGGGTGGGCTGTGGGTATTTTCTTGCAAGGTACTCGCACCCAAAATGGACGAATTACAGACCCCAAAAGAGGTGCGGCGTTAATTGCAGCAAAAGCGAAGGCACCGATTATACCAGTATGCTTGTGGGGTACTCAGGAAATCGAGCAAAAAGGTTCGACTATTCCTCAAAGGGTTCCGGTTACAGTTAGAATTGGCGAATTAATTTCTCCACCCGCTTCCACAACTAAGGAAGATTTAGAGACTGTAACCCAACAATGTGCTCGAGCGATTAATACATTGCATGATTTAGGGCGTTGAGAAGGCTCATTTGCTAATTTAAAGCTAATTTTCGGATTCTGCTTCACCCAATCAATTCCTCCCCGCTTCCGCAATATTATATGAATGCTTCAGACGGTGAGAATTTTCTCGCTAGATTAAATAATTTGGCGTTAGTTCGTTTTTTACTTCTCTCTGCTTGCGGTTGGACAATCGTACAACTAATAGCTTATTTTCAAGCAGTCATCGTTATTTTTTCATTTGCGGCGATTTTAGCTTTTCTACTCAGCTATCCCGTAGAGTGGCTGAAACATTTTTTACCTCGCACTGTAGCAGTTGTTTTGATATTCTTAGTTAGTATAGTTGCTTTTGGTAGTCTGGCTATAACCGCAGGCTTAGGACTTTTATCTCAGGGACAACAATTTATTGATAGTGTCGCGAGTTTTTTTAATTCTTTAATACCTTTAGTGGAACAATTAGAGGAAATTCTCAGTAAGCGAAATCTTCAAATAGATTTAAGTGCATTGGAACAGGTATTAAGAGAACAAGCTATTTCGAGACTGATTAATATTTTGGACATGTTCCAAAGTCTTATTACTAATTTCGCTACTTTCATTCTCATCGCCG
>JBCBQE010000088.1:0-12593 GCA_039820385.1 Cyanobacteria bacterium J06635_10 | reverse complement strand
GAAAAGCCCTCACTTCTTATAAAATGATGTTCTATGTATTTTTTGGATATTGGCTGAGTTATCAAACAGAAATGTCAATCATGTTTAGGAAAAGATAATTTCTCCATAAATAATTCATAATTCTGAATCAAACATGAATTATGAATTATTTTTTACAAGTGCTATTTTTTATAAGCCTGATAAATGAATTAACCTTGTATTAAAATTTTAGGAATGGTCGCAACTGGCTGCCTTTTCTTGTAGGGGCACGTCACACTTTAACTGATGAAGAACCGAGGGAATGAGGCTGCAGAGTGTACGGCACCACCCAAATGAAGGTGACACCCAGCCAAAGTCGCTGAATTTTTGTGCAAATCTTGCTAGTACCGCGCTTGCGTTCGTCAAAAGTCAAAAGCACCAGTTTCAGCAGTTTGAAATTGGTGGTTTATTTCCGCCGTGCTGTACTAGTGATAAAAAGCCGTGACTTTGATTAAAGTATCGAAACATTAAGGAATGTTGCATTTCAATGAAATTAAGGGGGTAAAGCGGAAAAACGGTTAAAACTCCGTGGTACCATGCTTCGAGGTAATGTCAAGTATGGGAGAAGACCTTTGACACTTAGGGTTGCTGTTGTTGGCTCAGGTCCTGCGGGTTCATCTGCTGCTGAAACTTTGGCGAAAGCAGGAATTGAAACCTATCTATTTGAGCGTAAGTTAGATAATGCTAAACCTTGCGGCGGTGCTATACCACTGTGTATGGTAGGTGAATTTGACCTCCCGGCTGATATCATCGATCGTCAAGTCCGGAAAATGAAGATGATTTCACCCTCGAATCGCGAGGTTGATATTAATTTAGAAAAAGAAGATGAATACATAGGAATGTGCCGCCGCGAAGTTTTAGATGGCTTCATGCGGAATCGTGCGGCTTTCTTAGGTGCTCATTTAATTAATGCTACGGTTCATAAATTAGATTTTCCCACAAATAATACAGACCCTTATACTATCCATTACCTTGACCATACAGAAGGTGGTGCAAGAGGTATCTCTAAAACTCTGAAAGTGGATTTGATTGTAGGCGCTGATGGTGCAAATTCCCGTATTGCCAAAGAAATGGATGCTGGGGATTATAATTATGCCATTGCTTTCCAAGAACGCATCCGTATTCCGGAAGACAAAATGGCATACTACAACGACTTGGCAGAAATGTATGTCGGCGATGATGTTTCTACCGATTTCTACGCTTGGGTTTTCCCAAAATACGACCACGTAGCAGTGGGTACTGGTACGATGCACATCAATAAAGCCAGCATTAAGCAATTGCAAGCTGGTATACGCGCTCGTGCTGCGAAAAAACTCGCTGGCGGGAAAATCATTAAAGTTGAAGCACACCCCATCCCCGAACATCCTCGTCCCCGTCGTGTTGTGGGACGTATTGCATTGGTAGGTGATGCTGCTGGTTATGTTACCAAGTCTTCTGGAGAAGGAATTTACTTCGCTGCTAAATCCGGACGGATGTGTGCCGAAACCATTGTGGAAATCTCTAATAGCGGACAGTCTATCCCCACCGAAGACGATTTAAAAATCTATTTGAAACGTTGGGACAAGAAATACGGTCTTACTTACAAAGTACTCGATATTTTGCAAAACGTATTTTACCGTTCCGATGCTACCCGCGAAGCATTTGTCGAAATGTGTAGCGATCGCGATGTTCAGCGGTTGACTTTTGACAGCTATCTATATAAGACAGTTGTCCCAGCTAACCCCATCACCCAACTTAAAATTACTGCCAAAACCATTGGCAGCTTAATTCGCGGTAATGCCCTTGCTCCCTAATTGAAGAGAGCCTTCCCGACAGAAGGGAACCTTTGAAACTAGGCATTCCCCAAGTAATAGATTGTCCCAACCTGTTGCCCTCAGAACAACATGATGGGACGATTTATTTTTTGTTACTCCCCAAGCAAACACTATGAACTACCTACGCACTCCGCTTACGCTACGTGCGAGGTTTCTGGCGTTTCATCTGCTGAACTTTCCTAAAACCTCCACAATGCCGTGGGCTTTTAGAAAGAGGTTTAGCATCCACGTTTGAGAGGCTAGTTCCTAACCCCTTGGCCCTTGCGGGTTCGCCAGTTGCTCTACTTGGGGAAACCCCAAGACCGCACTGGCTCACATAATTGAGCATGACCATAGCTGCTGCTACATCACGGTCAGCAACAAAATTACATTTCTCGCAATTATGCACGCGTTCGGATAACTCTTTTTTCTTTTTATATCCACAGTTAGGGCAAGTTTGAGATGGAGCAATCTTGAGGGGAACGTCAACAAATACCCCGTTACATTCACTGAGTTTGTATTTTATTAGTGATATCAAGTTGCCTATTCCTACATCCAACAAAGACCTATTCAATCCTGTCTTTTGATGTTTTCTCTTACTACCTTTTTTGGCTTTACGAGTCATCCCTTTGATATTCAACTTCTCACTAGCCACCAGTGAATTACTCTTTACTATCTGTGAGGCTACTTTATGTTGCCAATCTTGTCTTTGATTAGCAACCTTGTTTTGAAGTTTACTTATCTGCTTTCTTGTTTTTCTCCAGCGTTTAGAAGCCTTGATTTTATTTTTGAAATTAGGCGAACGTTTACGTCGTAACTTTTTAGAAGTTTGCTCTATTTTCTGTTGAGTATTAGCTAGAAATTTTGGATTGTCAATTATTGTTCCGTCCGAACAAGCAATAGCGTGATAAGTACCAAAATCTAAACCAATACAAAGCTTGTTAGTTTCTCTTTTTGGTTCACACTTTACTGTAATCGAGACATACCATTTACCTTGTTTCCAAATGATTGTACAAGTTGTTGGAGTTCCCCAAGTTCTAACTTTACCTCTCATTTGAATTTGCCCTAAATTAGACAATTCCAAATAACCGTTATCCCCTGTTGTGTGTGCTTTCCATCCACTTATTCCAGGATAAGTCCAACCACGATAATGTCGTGAAGACTTAAATTTTGGATAACCACCCAATCCTTTGAAAAATCTTTGAAAGGCGTAATCAACACGTTTAACGGTAGACTGTAAAGCTTGTGAACCTAACTCTTTATATTCAACCCAAAATTCTTTGAATTCTGGCAGAATATTTTGTTGGTCATAGTAACCAATAGAATTCCCAAAACGCTGATATTCTGTCTTTCTGTGGTAAAGACAAGCGTTGTACAAATCCTTGTGAAGTCGTCGCCAATAATGTAATTTGACTTCTTGAGATTTGGTTGGATATAAGCGAAAGGTTGCTCTACGTGTTACTATCATAGATGTCATCATATCATTCACTTAACATCTAGTGCAACCTCTACTCAGCAAGAGTTCTCATGCTGTATTTTGCATTCACTTGCATATTGTGTTGGTAACTAAGTATAGACGCAAGGTAATTACGGACGAAATACTCAACCGACTGCAAGTAATTTTTAGCGATTTGTGTGAACGGCAAAAAGCTTCTCTGCTTGAGTTCAATGGCGAAACTGACCATGTTCACTTATTAGTCAACATATGCCCAGATACTCATATTTCTGAGTTCGTAAAAGTTCTAAAAGCATCATCAAGCAGACTTATTCGCAAAGAATTCAAGCCTCACATTAATCAATACTATTGGAAACCTGTTTTTTGGTCTAGTTCATATTTTGTCAATTCCAGTGGGGGAGTATCTCTTGACGTGCTAAAGAAATATATCAAGCAACAAGATTCTCCGTCTTGAGACCTAGATCCTGCCCTTGCTCTCATCCCCAGGTTCCGTAAACTACACCTGTGGACTTCCCGCAAGGATAGTTAAAGAAGATCGCGGTAATAGCACCTAACACATCTTAATTTTTGTATACATAACTTATTGATAATAATAATCAAACTTGACAAGAACTTTAGATATCTCATACTATTGTTAAGTGTAAATATCTATAAGAATTATTTATCTATAATTCAGTAGTAATGTGCATCCCGGGGTTAATCTACCAGCGTCGCGTATCTGTATTACAGTAGAAACATGAATATTGCGTACACGAGTAAATAAAAGTACTAATTATTTTACGTATTTGAAATTGAAAATATTTACAATTTTACTCGCTCCAATATGAAGATTATGTGAAAATTAGCATAAGTCTTGGCGAAGTATCCGTGTCTTTACTAATGTAGACGAGTTAGTTATATGTTAATTGCTCCCTTATAGGAGTTGAAGTCTAAATATGAAATTAAGCTCGTTTTTTAAGATAGCTGTTTTCCCGTTTGCACTTGCAGCTTTGAATATAATTGGTTCCCCGAATCAAGTGAAAGCTGCGGTTTTTTCAGGTAGCGTTATTGGTAGTTGGGGTGAACCGACACACGGGAGTATTAATACTGACCCTTTTTATACTGGTGAAAATACAAATACATTTTCTTGGGGAGATCCAACTCTTTTTGAAAATGCGTCTTCCAACCAACTTAAATTTGAAGGAAATTCTTTTGATACCGATGAGGGTTCTCTATTTAAGATCGGTGATTTAACCTATGTCAATGGTACCGTACTTTTAGGTACAAGCGTAGAATCTGTGCCTCTTAACTTAGGTTTATCCTTCAGTGAACCAACTGAGATTGACCAAGTTTTTGAATATGAGTTTTATCTACAAAATACTCCTAACCTTTCAGACGATCCAGAATTAAACGCAGATTTTGTATTTGTTGCCAACAATGATGCTAAGCGTAGTTTTATCTATGGTGGCGAGGAATATACTTTATCTTTAACTGGATTCAGTCAAGATAACGGTAAAACAAACCCGTCAGAATTCCGAGTGCTTGAAGGAGAGGAAACTACAGCTGCTATTTTTGCTCAAATTAACAAAGTTCCCAAACCTAAAAAGGTTCCTGAATCAGCTTTTCCTCTAGGTTTATCCGTACTCGGTGTTTACTTGATTTCTCGAAGAAAAGTTAAGAAGAGTTAATGAGACTATGCAGGAATTTTGGATTGAAAATGTGGGGTTGGTGAATCATCATATCTGAATTTACATTTTCGGCATAATTTAACAAGGATTTTTTGGACTTTTTTCCCTTTACACAACACTCATTCATACTCTTAAGAAACACGGGTAAAAGGGCAAAGGTTAAAAGTCAAAGATAAGAAGTAGCAATAAAAATGTCTTGTAGTTTGGTTGTGAAACTAGCATTTGTTTTGAAGTCTGGATGGGGTTGTAATGTCACCCCTACTCTATATTGAAGCTCAAGTTAGGAGCAACCCCACGAGGGGGAAATCGAAAGTCTGGCATTCAAAAGTCAAAAGGTAGTAAGTATTAAATCAGAAGCTACGAATTAAAGAAACACTCATGCAGCAAAAAGCCAGTATTTATAAGGGTTTCTACTTGTGTTTCTTAAGAGTCAATAACCGTGTTTTTGCAAATAATCCCAAGAAGTCAGCGCTCCTTTGCCATTTTTAAGTGTTTCTACGGTTATTAGCATTTAACCCTAGATTTGGCAAAGAAGAGGAGTTTTTACAAGTTTTAAGAGACTTTCAGAAAATAAATCTTCCTAAAAGAATAATGATAAGTACTCTCAGTTGCGCCTAAAAGATCCCCCCTAATATCCTATTTTTTTATCTTAGACAGGCTTTTGGCATCTTATGGAGTAGTTATTGTATAATTTTTTCTATCTAAAGGATGATTTAAATGTTTGACTATTGACGGCCATGTAATACGAATGTAGTATATAAAGCTTAAACGTGACAGACTTGCACACAAAAACAAGCGCGTGCATCATGGCAAACTTACGAGATATAGCTAACTACTTTCGTCCGTATTGGAAGCTGAGTATATTTAGTATTGCAGCATCCAGTATTTTTGAACTTCTTGATTTACTTGTACCTTATGCCATTGGACAGATATTGAACCTGCTTTCTGGGCAACCATTGGATGGATTTATTAGAGATGCGGTACGCGCAGCGTCAAGCCCCTGGCTTATCGCCACAGTTTCCAACATCACGAATTATCCAGTAAATAACACTTTATCTATGGGTGTTTTACTGGGTTTAATTTTCGTCGTCACGGTATTGAGAGCGCCCACTCAGCCTTGGTTGAGCCATTGGTATCACTGGGAAATCACATTAAAAGCACGTCGTGACCAAAGTAAAAAAGCAGTAGAAAAAATTCTGACTTTACCTTTAGAATTTTATGATGAAAACAACCCCGGACGTATAGCTTCGAGAATATCAAAAGGAATTACTAATTATACCTGGACTTATCCAGAGATCACCGGACAATTGTTTCCCAAACTGTTTAGAGTGTTGGGAATTTTTATATTTATTTGTTTCGTTGATTGGCGGATTGCACTGATATTTCTGATTTCCTTTGTAGTGATTCTCAGCTGTACGTTGAAGCATTTACAGCGATTAGTTGAACAAGAAAGCCGCTTAGATAAATACATTGAAAATACAGAAAGTCGGACATCCGAAATTGTCAGCAACATTAAAACAGTCAAAGCATTTGCAACCGAAGCCAAAGAATTAAAGCGTCAACAGCAGCGCTTTGAACGTGAATTACACGTAGTTATATATCGTATCCATAAAGGTTACACAAAACTGAGTACCTGGCAAAGAAGCATGATTCAGTTTTGCGTATTTATGATACTTGGTTTAACCTTAGCTACCACCATAGAAGGTAGAATTACCTTAGGTCACTTTATCACCACCTTGACCTTATCGAGCATGGCATTTGCTGAACTAGAACCAATCAGCATCCTTGCAGAAACATTTGCCCGTCGTTATAGTTCCATGTTGCGGTTTCAGGAATTTCTTCAAGAGCCATCGGGGGTTGATTCTAAAGGACTTTTAGAAGCGCGAAAGCCAGAGAATTCCTACAATTTTACGGGGAAAGTTGAATTATCACATGTTGGTTTCGGTTACGAACCCAGTCGCCAGATTTTACACGATATCAATCTATTAATTGAACCATATCAAACAGTAGCATTAGTAGGTCGTAGCGGTTCGGGTAAATCGACATTAGTAAAATTGCTGTTTCGCTATTTTGAACCCCAAGAAGGGAAAATTCTGATGGATGGCGAAGATATCCGCAACTTAGATGTGGGAGAATATCGGCGCAGATTGGCGATCGTTCATCAAGAAGTAGATATTTTCAACGGTACAGTTTTAGATAACCTTACCTATGGAAACGAAAATGTAAGTTTTGCCGAAGTTGAGGAAGCCTGTAGAATCGCCAAACTCGACGAAGTGATTAGTTTCTTATCCGAAGGTTACTATACCGTAGTCGGCGAACGTGGCGTAAGGCTCTCAGGAGGGCAACGACAGCGAATTGGCATAGCCAGAGCATTGCTAGTTAATCCAGACGTACTCGTATTTGACGAAGCCACATCCAGCTTAGACTATGAATCCGAACGTTCCATACAATTAGCCATGCGTTCAATTCAAGGCACTCGCACCACCATAGTCATCGCTCACCGACTGAGTACCGTTAGAGAAGCCGATAAAATCGTCGTATTAGATCAAGGAAGAATAGTAGAAGTGGGTAGCCACGACGAACTATTACAAGAACAAGGAATTTACAAAAGATTGCACTCACTGCAAGAAACCGGGGTAATCAGTTAACAGTACCATGATGGGAATTGGGAATTGGGAATTGGGCATGGGGCATGGGGCATTGGGAATTGGAAGTAACTAGGGGGCAAGATGCTTCCACTACAAATAGTTTGATGATTACTAACTTATTTTCCCCTTGTCTCCCCCTCTCCCCGCTCTCCCCCTTCTCCCAATCCCCTACCCACACTGGGTTTCGATAAATTATCAAAAAAGTCTTGGTATTTCAGAAACCTTGTGCTACTATTAGTAATCGTGAACGACATGGGTCGGTGTCCGAGTGGTTAATGGAGGCGGACTGTAAATCCGCTGGCTTAGCCTACGCTGGTTCGAATCCAGCTCGGCCCATTTCACTTCTAGGTTCTGGATTTACTTTGATGGTAATCCAAAGTCTAGAATAGGAGCTTTTCGCCGATGTAGCTCAGTGGTAGAGCACACCCTTGGTAAGGGTGAGGTCACGAGTTCAACTCTCGTCATCGGCTTATTTTATAAATTACTAATTTGTTTCGCCAACCAATCCCGGAAGTGAGGATGATACAGACTATAATGGCTTTCCTTTCCGATGCGCTTTTGCTGTAGAAATTCAAACCAATTATCTAGCACTTCCTGAATATCCAATACATCTGCATCTGTTATTTGCATAATTTGATGGAGTGAAGCTCCTTCGTTTTCCGCAGAAGTCAAAACACGCAACACTTGCAATCCTACATCAGACAAACCCTCACCTTGCATTTTCTGCCAATGTTGGGTGTAATTTTGCTCGTTTTCCCAGTTTTTTAAGCCATATTCGGATAAATTGAGAATTTGTGAAGGTGATTCGATTAACAAACCGGATTGTTCTGTTTTGAAAGGACGACGGGTAAGGAGAAAATAAACTCCATTTGGTATGTATCTGGGAAGATAAAATAAATTTGTACCTGGTGGTTGGCTGTTGGGGTTGATTGCGTTTAGAGCATCAATAGCAATTATTAACCGTTGTGTTGGTTGTTGGCGATAAGCGGAGCTTGATGCCGAAGGCATTACGCTAATGTTTTGTAGTAATAATGAGAAAAAGGAGCTTGCTTCTGCGGTGTTTTCAGGAATTTTCTCGACTCCCCATTCTCGACCGTCGATTCTAGAGATTAATTGAGTACAAATATACTTGAGGAATTCTTTAGCAGTATTTTTACCTTCTACTTGGGCATTGTAGTAGATCGCATCGGGATTATCGATTATATATTTAGCAAGTATGGCACTTTTACCGCTACCGGGGGAACCAATAATGGTGAAATAACCCCGGTTGTAATTTTGGATAAAGTTTTTAATGATGTTGAAGATAAATTCTGAGTTGGTAAAATTTTGGCTTTTTTGCAAAATGATTTTTTGGAATTGGGATTGTAATTGAGGTGGAGTGTTCATAAATCTACCTCACTACCTTCTAAGCGGAGAAAATGTACCTTTCCCGATCCATCACCTGCGATTATTGTTGCACCATCGGAAGTAATCTCACAGCAATCTATACTACCTTCACCTGTAAAGGTGACGATTTCCTTGAGGGTTGCTAATTCCCAAATTTTAAGTTTATTGTCATAGGAACCAGAAACAATGTATTTACTATCCCTACTGAAAGCAACAGCATACACCCAGCTACTATGACCATTAAGAGTACAAATTTCCTTCCCCGTTGCTAATTCCCAAACTTTGATTGTATTGTCACTGATATCAGAAACGAGATATTTATCATCCTTACTGAGTGCAATTGAACTTACATATCTACTATTACCAGTAAGAGTGTGAATTTCCTTTCCTGTTGTAAAATCCCAAACTATAAGTGTTTCGTCATTAGAACTCGAAACAATGTATTTACTATTTTTACTGAGAACAATCCCACTTACTGAACCACTATGACCATTAAGAGTGCGAATTTCCTTTCCCGTCGCAAATTCCCAAACTTTAATTGTATTGTCTGAAGAAGCAGAAACGACGTATTTACCATCACTACTGAGGGAGATTGCACTCACATAGTCACTATGACCTGTAAGAGGACGAATTTCCTTTCCTGTTGCTAATTCCCATACTTTGATTGTATAGTCACCGAAAGCAGAAACCAGATATTTATCATTTTTACTCAGAGCTATTGGACTCCCAGAATCACTATGACCTTTTAGAGTACGAATTTCTTTTCCTGTTACTAAATCCCAAACTTTAAGTGTTTTGTCCCAAGAGCTAGAAACCAAGTATTTATCATCACTGCTGAAGAGAACTGCACTGACTTCATCGCTATGACCTTTTAGAGTACGAATTTCTTTTCCTGTTTCCAATTCCCAAATTTTAATTGTATGGTCACCGGAAGCAGAAGCTACGTATTTCCCATTCCTGCTTAAAGCAATTTCCCTAACTATGTAACTATGACCAGTAAGGGTGCTAACTTCTTTTCCCTTAGTTAAATCCCAGACTTTAATTGTTTCGTCTTCGGAACCTGAAACTACGTATTTACAATCGATGCTAAACCTAACTGTATCAACTAAGCTTCCATGACCGGTAAAGGTGTGAATTTCTTTTCCTGTATCAAGTTCCCAAACTTTGATTGTATTATTATCGCAACCAGAAACCACATATTTTCTATCGTTACTAAAAGCGATTGACCAAAGCCAATCACCACGACCTTTTAGAGTGCGAATTTCCTTTCCTGTTGCTAATTCCCAAACTTTGATTATGTTTTCATCGGAACCCGAGCAAGAAAAAATGTATTTATCATCCTCACTTAAGGTGACTGCAATCACTGACTTATTATGACCTTTTAGAGTTTGAATTTCCTTTCCTGTTGCTAATTCCCAAACTTTAATTGTTGTGTCATCGGAACCAGAAATTACGTACTTACCATCCTTACTGAGTGCAACTGCACAAACCGATTTATTATGACCTTTTAGAGTGCGAATTTTCTTTCCTGTTGCTAATTCCCAGACTTTGATTGTTGTGTCCCAAGAACCAGAAACTACGTATTTACTATTAGTGCTGAGGGTAACTACATCAACAAAACGACTATGACTATTAAGGGTACGAATTTCCTTACCCGTTGCAAACTCCCAGACTTTGAGTGTCTTGTCACCCGAAGCAGAAACAATATATTTACAATCATTACTGAGTGCGATCGCATTAACTGAGCCACTATGACCATTAAGAGTGTGAATTTCTCTTCCCGTTGCGAATTCCCAAACTTTGATTGTACTGTCAACAGAACCAGAAACCAGATATCGGTCGTTGCTACTGAGTACAACTGCATTTACCGAGTTACTATGACCGGCAAGAGTACGAATTAAGCCGTTACCAGGAGGAGTTAAACTAGCTGTTAGAGGACGCAACCAGGTAATTTCAGTTTGAGATATTTGTTTTAGTAATGTGTGAATTTTAGTTTGGTTTTCAAAGGCTAATAAACGTCCAGTTAATTGTCCTGCTAGTTGCTTTGTATCTTGGCTTAAAACATGTGCCGAAAGTTGTAATGTTTCTTTGATTAATTTTAAATTTTTAAAATTTTCAACATCATATTCTTTATGATTCAATAATTCAGAATTTTCAATTAAATCGTAATCTTCAATGAGTAACTGTACGCTAAATTGAGGATAGTTAATTTTTGCTTCGATAAAGTCATAATTGGTCAACAGACTATATATTTTCTCAATTTGACCACCTTCTAACCACAAACGAGGAATCTCACCCAAAAAGTGTTCTATTTCCTCCGGAGATTTTTCCTCTAACCAAGCACGAAGATTACTCATAACTCAAGTCCTTCGGTCATATTATCAGCAACTTCAGCACTAATATCAGGTAAATTCACCCCCGCAGCTTGTACAATATCCTGACGGTGTAAAAAATCTCGAAAACTTTCGTGATAAAACCTGTAACGTGGTGGTTGAAAACTTTCCTGCTTCTGTAAGAATTGTGCCCAACTATCAAGAACTTCCTGCACGTTAAATTCATTCTGCTTAGAATATTTAGCTATAACATTACGAGAACCAGCGCTACGTAAAGCACACATCACATAAATGATTTTGATTTTATTCTTAGGTAAAGGCTTGGTTGTCATACCCATTATCTGCCAATGGTTTTCATAATATCCTTGTAAACCGACAGGTAATTCATCTAAAGGTTTATCATTATAAAAACCCTCAGCTATTGCGGGTAAAACACACCGTAAATACATAAAATTATTTTCGCTTTTGAATGCGATTTCTTCGACAAACTCCTGACTAGAAATCTGTTTTTGTTTTTCAATCCACTTGCTCAATCCCTGTCTATATTTATCATTATTAAGCAATTGCTGTATATAGTCCTTTACATCTAGATTACTTTCTTGAAATTTTTCCCTTAAATCTAATTCTTGGCTTGGTGTATTAGGGGAAACATTTAATCTTTGCTCATTTTTATTATAGGGTCTTCTAGTAAGGATAAAATAAACTCCATCTGGTAAAATAGTAGGTAAATATAAAAGATTTCCAGATGTTTCTTGGTCAACTTCATCCAAAGCATCAACAAAAATTATCAAGGATTTCTCAATCGAATTTTTTAACCTAGCTTTAGTCAATAAAGTCGATAAATCATCATTGACGGCATCTTCCAATTGGTAACGGTTAATCAACTGTTGGCGAATTTGTTTCAAGAATAATTCAGGACGATTCTTTCCCTCAGCACGAATATTAAAAAAGCAAATCGCTTCTGGATTTTCTAATATATATTTAGCAGTAATGGCACTTTTCCCCATCCCTGCATCTCCAACAATAGTAAAGTAGCCCTTGGGGTTATTATCTAGAAATTTTTGTATAGCATCAAAGACAAATTTACGACCGCAAAATGATTCTGTTTTGTCTCTAATTAACTCTTTAAATTCTTGTGGATAGGTGGAAATATTAGGTACGGTACCTATTTCTTTTTTCAAAAATGCATCAATTTCAACAGAATTAGACAACCTATTTAAATTTAACAAAATTTGCCGTAAATCTTTGTCCCGCATGACCTCAGCAGGTGACCTTGTCAATTTAAGAACATT
>JBCBQE010000087.1:0-12745 GCA_039820385.1 Cyanobacteria bacterium J06635_10 | reverse complement strand
AAAAATGTCCTATCGGACACGCTGAACGCGAACGTAAATCCAAAATCCAAAATTGTTTGACGGATATATTCTTAGTAACCAATTTTTTTATACCCCCTCTCCCCCCTCTTCCCTATCTACCCCATCCCTACCCTAATTAAACATATTTTATGGGATAAATCACTAGTGTTCAATACCTAATTATCGGCATTAAAGAAAACCCTCCTTTTCTAATATAGCCAAAGCATTTTCCGCAGCAGCTTTTTCAGCTTCTTTTTTATTTCTTCCTTTACCTCTTCCGTATTTTTGATTGTCTACAAAAACTTCTGCCATAAATTCTGGAGCATGAGAAACACCCCCTATTTGTTTCGTAATATATTTAGGTGGACTTTGGGTTATATTGCGCTGAACCCATGCTTGTAACTGATTTTTAGAATCAACATTAGAACGAGATACAACTATATTTTCGGGAACTGAATCAAATAATGGTTCAATAACGCTACGTACTGCTTCTATATCTGAATTATTATCAAAATAGTAAGCAGCAACTACCGCTTCAAAAGTGCTGCTAAGTAAATTAGGATTTTGATATCCTCCTTCACGAATAGCACCTTTACCTAAGCGCATTCTCAAATCTAAACCGATTTCCACAGCAAACCTTGATAATTGCTTTTCATCTACCAATGCTGAGCGTCTGCGTGTTAATTCATCTTCTCCCATTTCTGGATGACGACTATAAAGATAATCTCCGCTTAAATAAGTTAATAAAGCATCACCTAAAAACTCTAAACGCTCATTATGTTCCCCTTCTTGAGGATTTTCATGAACGTAGGAACGGTGAGTTAGGGCATTACGTAAAAGCGAATCATCATTAAATTTTGCTTGTTGAATAACTTCTACTAAATTATGTTGTTTGCGAATCTTTTCTGTTGATTTCGGAAGCAATAAAACTAAAGCCTCTTGCTTATATTGTTCTGCAATTTTTACAACAGAAGCAGATATTGCTTTTAACAATCGAGTTATACTATCAATAGCGCGATAACTGTCATCTGTAGAAAAGCGCGATTGATGCGCCCATTTGTTACGAACTTCAACTAATTCACCCACCAAAGCGCGATTCTCAAAATTCAATTTTTTAAATACCGGCTCCCAATGTCTAATCATAACTCTGAGTAAAGCAGAAATATCTTCACTCAAGATTTCTTCTGGGTTTCGTCGAGAAAGTTGTTCTTTAGAAAAACATAATATAGCCTCTGTTAACCAATCTCCACCGTAAGCTTTCTGCATCTCTCTTTTTACATAAGGATATAAACCTTGATTTAAAAGACTTAAACCTCTACCAACTCGCTCATGATTGCTAATAGCCATTTTTTGTATTGAAAATCACATATTCTGTAGTAATTATTTTATCTGAAGCCACTGAAAATGCTTCAAACTCCGCAATTGCTGAAGCTGCTGAAACTGGAACTTCCACAATTATTAATTTTCTTATTTTTGTAATTATTTGGAATTATTTAATCCCGGTTTTGGTAAGCTATAAGATTAGACTAACTATTATATAAAAAATGGCTGCATCCACTGTTACTCCCACTGTTACCACTTTTCCCCTAACTGCTGTAGTTGGTCAAGAAGCGATTAAAGTAGCTTTACTATTAGCAGCTGTCGATCCCGAATTGGGAGGAGTGGCGATCGCAGGGCGTAGAGGAACCGCAAAATCGGTGATGGCGCGGGCTATTCACGCTTTATTACCACCAATTGAAGTTGTATTTGGTTCTATTAGTAATTGCAATCCCAATTATCCCGAAGAATGGGATGACGATTTATTATGTAGAGACGTTAAATTTAACGTCTCCGATGTCGAAACCGAAATTATCCCCGCACCCTTTATCCAAATACCTTTAGGAGCCACCGAAGATAGACTTTTGGGTTCGGTAGATGTAGAAAAATCAGTCCAGCAAGGAGATACCGTATTTCAACCGGGTTTACTCGCCGCAGCACATCGAGGAGTACTCTACGTAGATGAAATCAACCTTTTAGATGACCAAATTAGCAATCAACTTTTAACTGTATTATCCGAAGGGCGCAACCAAATCGAACGGGAAGGAATCAGTTTTCAACATCCTTGTAAACCCTTATTTATCGCTACCTACAACCCCGAAGAAGGAACTTTACGAGAACATTTACTCGATCGAATTGCCATTTCCCTTTCAGCAGACGGCGTTTTAGGTTTAGATGACAGAGTACAGGCAGTAGAGCAAGCGATCGCTTATTCTCGTTCCCCTCAAGAATTTCTCGGGCAGTACAGCGAAGATATCGATTCGATCAAAACTCAAATAATTTTAGCGCGGGAATGGCTCAAAGAAGTCACCATCAGCCACGAACAAATTACCTACCTCGTCGAAGAAGCAATTCGTGGCGGCGTGCAAGGGCATCGCGCCGAATTATTCGCCGTGCGAGTTGCCAAAGCCTCCGCAGCCCTTGATGGACGAAATCAAGTTAACCCCGAAGACTTACGCCGTGCCGTGGAATTAGTCATAGTACCACGTGCAACGGTAATTCAAACACCACCCGACGAACAACAACCACCACCGCCACCACCACCCCAAAGTCAAGAAGAAGCAGAAGACTCCTCAGAGCAAGAGCAGGAAGAGCAAGAAGAGACTGATGACGAATCCAACCAAGATGAACAAGAGCCACCCGGTATTCCCGAAGAATTCATCTTTGACCCAGAAGGTGTAATCTTAGATGAAAGCGTGCTTTATTTTGCTCAAACAGCCCAGCGTCAAGGCAACTCCGGAAGTCGCGGTTTAATCTTTTCCGACGACAGAGGACGTTATATCAAGCCCATGTTACCCAAAGGAAAAGTTCGTCGCATTGCCGTAGATGCCACATTACGAGCCGCAGCACCGTATCAAAAAGCACGACGTAAAAGGTATCCCGGCAGAAACGTCATTGTAGAGCAAGGTGATATTCGTGCCAAACGTTTAGCAAGAAAAGCAGGAGCATTAGTAATATTTGTTGTAGATGCTTCCGGCTCCATGGCACTTAACCGCATGCAGTCAGCCAAAGGTGCGGTAATGCAACTATTAACAGAAGCATATCAAAACCGCGACCAAGTAGCACTAATTCCCTTCCGAGGAGAACAAGCAGAAGTAGTATTACCACCCACCCGCTCCATAACCTTAGCCCGTACCCGTTTAGAAAAAATGCCTTGTGGAGGTGGTTCACCCTTAGCTCATGGTTTAACCCAAGCCGCTCACGTCGGTTTGAACGCTCAAAGAAGCGGAGACATTGGACAAGTAGTTATAGTTGCAATTACTGACGGACGCGGTAATATATCTTTATCTCGTTCTTTAGGAGAACCCCAAGAGCCGCTCGAAAAGCCAGATATCAAAGGGGAATTATTAGAAGTAGCCGCTAAAATTCGGGCTTTAGGAATTCAATTGTTAGTAATCGACACCGAAAGTAAATTCGTTTCTACGGGATTTGCGAAAGAGTTAGCAAAAAATGCTGGAGGTAAATATTATCATTTGCCGAAAGCTACTGATAAAGCCATTGCGGCGATGACTAAGGGGGCGATCGCAGATTTGAGAATGTAATGGGAATTGGGCATTGGGCATTGGGCATTGGGCATGGGGCATTGGGCATTGAATATTGAATATTTGTAGGTTAGGCTCGCGGCGCACGAAGAAATTTTTTTTCAAACCGAAATGAAATTGCGCCGTAACCCAACATCTCGGAAGTAGTATTTGTAGGTTGGGTTGTATGCGCGTTTCACGCAAGCGAAGCAATACGATTCGTGTTACCCAACATCTAATATTATGTCCGCTGTGGGTAGTGCGATCGTGAAGCGCATGCCGTAGCCTTATCGCCAAAATTTGAGTCTTAGGTAAAGGTGTCGGCTTGTGCATTGCTTTTGGGGCTTAGATTTATAAGTGTTGGTTGATGTGGGAGATGTGGTATGGATGAATTAGAAGAAATGCTTAGGTTGAACGCTTTGAGTGAAGAAATTGTTAAGCGTTACGAAGCTGGGGAGCGAAATTTGGCTAGTGTTGATTTGAGAAAAATCCATATTTATTATACCTGTTTTATGGAAGTCGATTTCAGTGGAGCCAGTTTGCAAAAGTCTTTTTTCGAGAACATTTATTTGGTTAATACCAACTTCAGTTGTGCCAATTTGGAACGGGCTGGTTTCTCTGGCTATTTGATTAGTTGCGATTTGAGTAACACCAATCTCCGGGAAGTTAATTTTAAAGGTACTAACTTGACTGGGGTTGATTTGACTGGTGCTGACTTAACCAGTGCGAATTTGAGTGGAGCTAAATTGATTGGTACCAATTTGAGGAATGCCAATTTGACTGGTACCAAGATTACGGAAAGTACTATCTTCTGCAACACGATTATGCCAGACGGAAGAATTGAAAATAAGTCTCCCAAGGTTATTGATGCTCAAGAATTACTCAAGCGTTATGCCAAAGGAGAGAGAGATTTCCGAAATATTTTCTTGGATGGGGTTGACTTGAGTGGGGTTAACTTGCAATCGATTAATTTGTGCGGTGCTCATTTGAGCCATGTAAATTTGCAAGGTGCGATCTTCCATGGTGAGGATTTGTCGGCTCACTTTATCGGTTGCGATATGAGGGATACTCAGTTGATTTGCACCGACGTTGACTATAAAGGCAAAGCTCCCAGTTTGATTTGTAGTGACTTGCGAAGAGCTCACTTGGAACGTTTTGAATGGTGTGGAGCTACATTCATTGGCAGTAACTTTCAAGGAGCCGAGGGAATTAGCGATGCCAGTGGTGAGGGGTTTGCCTTTATTCACAATACTACTTGGACAGGTGGCACATTCGTTGCTGGCCCCACCTTGGGGCTGCATCCGTTCGATTTTGGAGATATTGATCCCAGTCACTTCTGAGGACATTTTAGTTCGTAGGTTGGGGAGCCACTACTGCGGCAAGGAACACGCACCGTTGTAGGAAGTGGCGTTTAAGGAACGAAACCCAACATAATCTAAAAAAAATACACCAAATAATCAACTCAAAATAATCTTAAATACCCAAGCAAACAACTCGCTTCATTCACAAATGTATGTTGATAATTACATATAAAATCAAAACATTGATGTTGGGTTACGACGCAATATTAATCAATTAGTTAACTCTTAAATCTTGTCGTGCGTCTAACCCAACCTACCACTAATCCTCAAAAACAGCCCCTCGCAATTGCAACTCAAACTTCATGCTCTTAGAAATACCTGTATTCCATCCAAATCGGGCATTATTAACCTCAGTACCACATAAATCGGTACGATCGAGATTTGCACCTAATAAATGAGCATTACTGAGGTTAGCATTACTCAAAACAGCATGACTGAGATTACTACCTAATAAATAAGCATTACTGAGATTCGCTTCTCGCAAATCGGCATTTCGTAAAATACTACCGCTGAGAATCGCTTCTTGCAAATTGGCATCTCGTAAATCAGTACCGCGCAAAATAGCAAGACAAAGATTAGCACCTCTTAAATTAGCACCTCTAAGTGTGGCAAGACTGAAGTTTGCATTACTAAAGTCAAAACCTTCCCAATTAGTATCGCGACTAAAATTCCAACTCAAATTGCTCTGTGTTAGACAAACATCCATCAATTGATCTCTCGCTAAACCCACATCACTCAAATCCGTACCTCTTAAATCAATACCATTCAGTTTATTTTCAGTAAAATCTCTATTGACCGTACCGTAATTCTTGTAAATCTTGCTAGTATTAGATGCCCTTGACACAAATGGTAGTTGATTGTCAACAGTATTCATTCGAGTATTTCTGTATGAGTGCCTCTAATAGCTTTATCCTCAACCTATGGCCAAACAAAGATTATGGTAGACAGTTTGCTTTACTGTCTGCAAAAGGATCGCGAGTAATTGGTATCAAATAGCTAGCAATAAAAGCCGATTTCTATTTATAGTAAAGGCTTTAGGGATTATTAAGAAAAATTAAAAATATAACTATCGGTACACAACTCCATCACCCATAGTGGACGATTAACAAATTGTCACAAGATGTGAATTCACCACTGTTGTAGGCTAATTTTCATTTATACAGGTCAAATGTTAAGAGGTAATTAGGTAAGAAATGAAAAATATTAATTAACTCTTAACTATTAACTCCAAATTCTTCTCCATGGCCAACTCTCCCATGCTTGACAAAACTAACCCTTTAAGCATTGCCCCAATGATGGATCGAACTGACCGTCATTATCGCTATTTCATGCGGCAAATTACCCGTTGCACGTTGCTTTATACCGAGATGGTAACGAGTGCGGCAATCATGCATGGCGATCGCGAACATTTGTTAGGTTTCTCACCTGAAGAAAAACCTTTGTCACTGCAAGTGGGAGGAGATAATCCCCAAGATTTGGCAGAATGCGCTCGTATTGCTGAAGATATAGGTTATGACGAAATCAATTTGAATGTAGGTTGTCCCAGCAGTCGGGTACAAAGTGGTAATTTTGGCGCTTGTTTAATGGCGCAACCGCAACAAGTAGCCGATTGTATCACAGCCATGATTGATGCTACCAAAATTCCCGTTACCGTTAAACATCGTATCGGAGTTGATGACCTAGATAGTTACGAGGACATGGTAAATTTTGTAAATATAGTTTCTCAGGCTGGTTGTCAGCGTTTTACCGTTCACGCTCGTAAAGCTTGGTTACAGGGTTTAAGTCCCAAAGAAAACCGCGATGTTCCACCTCTAAGATATGATGACGTGCATCGTTTGAAACGAGATTTTCCTGATTTATTTATTGAAATCAACGGTGGATTTAAAACTTTAGTTCAAGTACAGCAACATTTAGAGTCAGTTGATGCCGTAATGATAGGGCGTGCTGCTTACGATAATCCCTATCTTTTCGCTACCGTAGACAAAGAATTTTACACCGAAGAAGCCACGTTCGTTAATAGACGTGAAGTTGTAGAAAATATGTATGATTACATAGATAAATGGGCAGCGAAAGGTTTGAAACTGAATAAAATTACCAGACATATGCTACAACTATTCGCAGGAATTCCCGGAAGTCGCGCTTGGAAGCAGCATATTACAGAAAACTCATGCCGTTTCGGAGTTGGTTCAGAAGTAGTGCGAGAAGCCTTGGCGAAAGTTCCGGGGTAGGGGGGATGGAGAGATGGAGAGATGGAGAGATAATTAATAACTGTTCACTGCTCACTGCTCACTGTTCACTGTTAACTGTTCACTGCTCACTGTTCACTGGTACTTTAATTATTATTGGTATCTAAAAATTTATCAGATGAGTATACGTACTGTTTCAACTCAGCCATTTACCGATCAAAAGCCCGGTACTTCTGGTTTACGGAAGAAAGTTAAGGTTTTTCAAGAACCTAATTATTTGGAAAATTTTGTTCAATCAATTTTTGATAGTCTTGAAGGCTATGAAGGACAAACTTTGGTTGTGGGTGGTGATGGTCGTTTTTACAACCGCGAAGCTATCCAAATTATCCTAAAAATGGCTGCGGCTAATGGTTTTGGCAGAGTATTGGTAGGTGAAAACGGTATTTTGTCTACTCCTGCTGTTTCCTGTATTATCCGCAAATACAAAGCTTTTGGTGGGATTATTCTTTCTGCTAGTCATAATCCAGCAGGCCCCGATGAAGACTTTGGCATTAAGTACAATACTGATAATGGTGGCCCCGCACCGGAAAAAGTGACCACTGCCATCTACGATCGCAGTAAAACCATTGATGGTTACAAGATTTTAGAAGCCGAAGATGTAAATTTAGGGAAATTGGGCAGTTTTTCTATGGGTTCAATGACGGTTCAAGTCATTGATTCAGTTGCTGATTATGTCGAGTTGATGCAGTCACTGTTTGATTTTGACAGCATTCGCCAACTGTTAACTTCGGGAGATTTCCGCATGTGTATGGACTCCCTACACGCCGTAACGGGGCCTTATGCTTATACATTATTTGAAGAGCGTTTGGGTGCGCCAGGGGGCACCGTGCGTAACGGTAAGCCTTTAGAAGACTTCGGCGGCGGACATCCAGATCCGAATTTAGTTTATGCTCATGAATTAGTCGAGATTCTATTTGGAGACAACGCCCCCGATTTTGGTGCTGCTTCCGATGGAGATGGCGATCGCAACATGATTTTGGGAAACAATTTCTTTGTAACTCCCAGTGATAGTTTAGCGGTGTTAGCTGCAAATGCGAAGCTGGTACCGGCTTACAGTTCAGGTATAGCTGGTGTAGCGCGTTCCATGCCGACTTCTGCGGCTGTAGATAAAGTAGCAGCCAAAATGGGGATTGATTGTTATGAAACTCCTACGGGTTGGAAGTTCTTTGGCAATCTTTTAGATGCAGGGAAAGCTACTCTTTGCGGTGAAGAAAGTTTTGGTACTGGTTCTAACCACGTACGAGAAAAAGATGGACTTTGGGCTGTTTTATTTTGGTTAAATATTCTAGCATCTCGAAAGCAATCTGTTGAAGAAATTGTCCGCGAACATTGGAAAACCTACGGACGGAATTACTATTCCCGACATGATTATGAAGCAGTAGATAAAGATAAAGCTAATACCTTAATGGAAAATCTGCGTTCTTCACTATCGACAATGAAGGGCAAGCAGTTGGGTAAGTATGAAGTCGAGTATGCCGATGACTTTAGTTATACAGATCCCGTTGATGGTAGTGTCAGCCAGAAGCAAGGAATTAGGATTGGTTTTACCGACGGTTCGAGGATTGTATTTCGACTTTCTGGAACGGGAACCCAAGGAGCAACCCTGAGAGTTTACTTAGAAAGTTACGAGCCAGATAGTACAAAACATGACTTAGATCCCCAACAAGCATTGGCAGAATTAATTACCCTCGCCGACGAAATAGCTCAGATCCGCGCTAATACCGGACGAGATAAACCTACTGTTATTACTTAATTCTTAACTAAGAGGGGGGAGAGTGGGTAGAGGGTAACTCCTAATTCCCCCACTCCCTGCTGACAATGTCCTATGCCCCATGCCCAATTATAATTATTCAATTTAGTTAAAAAGCTGTTGCTAATTTTTGGGAATGTGTTGAGCCTCTGTGCAATTAGCATGTGATGAGTTCATCAGTTTATATATAGTTTCAGACAAATTTCTGAGGCGCAATAAAATTTTTATGGCTATTATTAACAGCCATATGTAAACTGATGAATTTTGTAATATTTTCGATCTATCACGTTCCTGTCGCTACTGCTTGTGTTTGTTGCATTAAACCCATTAAGTCATCGATTCCTTTTTGCAGATACCGCGTTACTGTCATTGGACTAGTACCAATTTTCTTCGCTGCATCTTTACGAGAAAATTCTTTTAAAAACACCAATTCCACCGCCATACGAGGCTTTTCTTCTAACATACCCATAGCCCCGTGGAGTTGTTGCCGTTCCTCTTCTAAGTGTTGCTGAGCAGCTGTTTGGGGGCAAGGTAATGCTTCACCCAAAGTGATTTGACAATCTATATAGTTCACTACAGTCGCATCTAAGCTTAAAGGCATGCGATTTTGAACCGCTAGCTTGGTTTCTTGCCATTCTTGCACCGATACTTTCAGTTTGCGAGCAATTTCCAAATCTCTGGGTTGTCTTCCTAAAGTGTCTGCTAATTCTTTACGCACTTTTTGCCCTTCATTGTACAGTTCTTGCCAACGACGGGGAATCTTTAATAAAGTACTGCGATCTCGTAAAAAATGTAGCATTTCACCCCGAATGTAGGGCACAGCAAAAGAACTGAATGCGTATCCTTGACTGGGATCGAAACGTTCAATTGCTCTGATTAAACCGAAGTAACCAATTTGCTCTAAATCTTCATAAGGCTCATTACATTGATGACTAAATTTATGAGCCATCTTCCGCACTAAACCACTATGCAATTTTACTAATCTGTTACGAAGTCTAATAGAAGGATTCTGGTGATATAGACACAATAATTCCATACCATCAGACCGGAGGGAGGACTGAATTACTGCCATACAATTTCCTTTAGGGACTCTTTTTCTTGTAAAAACTCAGCCGAGTAAAGTTCTATCAAAGCTGTAATTATTTTCCTTGGGAATCCTTTTTCACACCATTCGTTGTTTCACTGAACTTACAAGGTGCTAGACCCCTTACATACGTATTTGTACGCATTTTCGGCTCAAATTGATTGTCAAGATAAGTAGTTATTATTCGCTCGAAACTTTAACAGTCCTAAGTTGTAAGTTTATTAAGTTGTTCTTAAGAGAACCAATAACTCGTCATGAATCAAATAAATTGCGTAAAAATAGGAGAACGAGCAATTTATTAGTTCAAAATCTGTTGTAAATATGAGTAATACAAGCAACTTCCGAAACGCAATTCGCGACGCTAAAACTCAAGCCCTTGTGGGACCAAACGTAATTGCTAACGCACTTCCTTACGTAGGCGGTGGATTAGTACTTACTGCTTTGGGAACTTATGGTGGACTTGGCATTATCCGCAATAATCCCGAACTATTTTATCCCACTTTTTTCGGTGCGATAATCGTAGAGCTAATTTTGTTTTTCGTCGCTCAAAATGTTGCTTCTCGCGGTAATAAGCAAGTAGCATTACCTCTACTAGCAGCTTATAGTCTTTTATCTGGCTATACCCTTAGCGGCTTAGTATTTGTAGCCCTAAGAACTCAAGGAGTAGGCATTGAAGGTATTGGTATCGCTGCTCTCGGTTGTGGAGTAACTTTTATCGCTGCCCGTCAAATTGGTTCAAACCTCTCCGACTCTGACGGTATGGCTTTAACAAAAACTGTCAGTTTGGGTGTAATTGCCTTAGTTGTAGTTCTCGTTTTGCAATTGGTATTGTCTTTATTTGGCGTATATACCCCAGGATGGTTAGAAATAGGTATTTCTGGCTTGGGTGTATTACTATTCGCTGGTGCTGCGGTAGTTGATTTCTACGTACTACCCCGTACCTATAACGATGACGAATATCTACCTGCTGCTTTATCGATGTATCTTACCTACATCAATTTATTTGTCTTTATCTTACGCTTATTGATTGCCATTAACGGCGGCAGTAGAGATTAATAAATTAGTTAGGAGTTGGGATATTCCTTTATCCTCCAAATGTAGGGTGTGTGACGGGAACCCATTAAAAATTTTTTAGAAGAAAAAATTTTTAATGGGAACCCTGTGACGGCTAAAATAAATTTCAAAAATAACGAAATAAATTGATTGTGCCGTCACGCACCATCCATAATTTATAAATTAATACCCAATACCCCACTACCCAATTACCTTTTTTGTACTACAATTTATACAACCTGTAGTAAGCGAGAAAAAATCATGTTGCCAATTTTAGAAATAAAACGCGAAATCGAAACATTGTCTAAGTTCCTCAGCCAACCCCAAGACTGTCTTTAGCATTCATCAACTAAGTACAAAAATTCGGGATTTAGAAACGCTACTGATTAAACCTGAATTTTGGCAAGATCCTGCGAAAGCGAGAAACTCCCTTCAAGAATTAATCGATTCGATATTCTACTCTATTGAGCTTTATCAACAATGGCAAACTCGTTTAAATGACATTCAAGCCGCTTTAGAACTTCTGGAATCAGAAACTGACGAGCAGTTAGAGCAAGAATTGCTAACTAACTTTAATTTCTTAACTAACGAACTCAAGCATGTTGAGATTCTAAACCTTTTAAATCACCCTTTCGACAATAAAGGAGCTATTATCACCATTTCTGCTGGTAATAGCGATATAGATTCCCAAGTTTGGGTAGATATGCTGCTACGGATGTACTCATATTGGTGCGAAAGCCACGATTGCAAATTGCGGTTTGTGGATGAGTCTTTGGGAGATAGTGGTGGCTTTGAGTATATAGTTGTGGAAATTGACCGTAAGTACGCTTACGGGTATCTTAAATCCGAACAAGGAATTCATCAGCTAAGGCAAATTTCACCGTTTAGCAAAAATTCTGCAATTCAAACTAGTTTTGCAAAGGTTGAAGTTATTCCGATTGTAGATGAGTCGATGGATTTTGAAATTCCAATGAAAGATTTGGAAGTAATCAGTGAAGTGTGTCCATACGGAAGATACTTTTGGGCAACCATGTCACATATACCTACTGGTATTTCCTTTACATCTAGGAATCAACGTTCCCAATTACAAAACAAGGAAAAAGCCTTAACTATTGTCAAAAGCAAGCTGTTTGCCAGCCTGCAAGCTCAAGGAGTCGCCCTTAGAGATATCAAGAAGCCATCTCCAAAAACTTTAGCTAATAACCCCATCCGCCAATACATCTTTCATCCTTACCAAAAAGTTAAAGATTTACGTACCGACGTAGAAACCGTTGCCATCTCAGAAGTGATGAAAGGAAATCTAGATATGTTTATCAAAGCCTATCTAAAACAAGCTTTTTAATTGTAGGGTGTGTGACGGCTAAGATATATTCCCAAACACAACAAGATAAATTGAAATTGCCGTCACGCACCATCTTTAACGAGCTTCGCTCGTAAGGAAGATAGAAGTTGGGAATATTACTTCTTCCTTCTACCAATCATGGGTTTTATTCCCCAACCTCACAGGTTGCACGATTTGAGTTGGGAACAAAATTTCCCTCGTTTAATTATTAACATCCGATGCCCCATGTCCAATTCCTCCTGTCTAACTCCTAAAAATCAAATCAAAAAACCTTGAAACGAGAAAATTTTCCAGACAATCGCTAGAATCAAAGATGAATATAAAATACACACAGATTCTAGAAGCATCAAAG